>NZ_JBYQGU010000005.1:0-141946 GCF_058200455.1 Streptococcus sp. SCPM-O-B-15294 (M123)
GACAATTGAGAGGCTAGGACTTTTGTCCCAGCCTCTTTTTGCTTTCTATCTGAGCTAGTCTTTTAGGGGCAGTCGTGCTATAATCATACTAGCAGATTATTGAAGGAGAAATTCATGAATCAAACAGTTGAATATCTAAAAGAACTCACAGCCATCGCATCACCGACAGGCTTTACAGAAGAAGTGGCGACCTACCTAGTTAAGACTTTGACAGCCCTAGGCTACAGCCCTGTTCGGACAGCTAAGGGGGGCGTGACCGTTGTCCTCAAGGGTGAAAATAACGAGCAACACCGCTACATCACGGCCCATGTGGATACCTTGGGAGCGATTGTCCGTGCTGTGAAACCAGATGGCCGTCTCAAGCTGGATCGCATCGGTGGCTTCCCTTGGAACATGATCGAAGGGGAAAACTGTACCGTCCATGTGGCCAATACTGGTAAGACCCACTCTGGTACTATCCTTGTCCACCAAACCTCTTGCCATGTCTACAAGGATGCGGGAACAGTGGAGCGGACCCAGGACAATATGGAAGTGCGCTTGGATGAAAAAGTGACCTCTGAAAAAGAAACCCGTGACTTGGGGATTGAAGTGGGAGACTTTATCAGTTTTGATGCTCGGACCATCGTCACAGATACGGGCTTTATCAAGTCTCGTCACTTGGATGACAAGGTCAGCGCTGCCATCTTGCTTAATCTCCTTCGCGTCTACAAGGAAGAAGGCGTGACCCTACCAGTAACGACTCACTTTGCCTTTTCTGTCTTTGAAGAAGTGGGACATGGGGCTAACTCCAGCATCCCAGCTCAAGCGGTCGAATATTTGGCAGTCGATATGGGGGCTATGGGAGATGACCAGCAGACAGACGAGTACACGGTTTCTATCTGTGTCAAAGATGCTTCTGGTCCATACCACTATGGTTTCCGCCAACACTTGGTGGCCTTGGCCAAGGAGCAAAACATCCCTTACAAACTGGACATCTATCCTTTCTATGGCTCGGATGCCTCTGCAGCCATGAGCGCAGGAGCAGAAGTCAAGCATGGTCTTCTCGGAGCAGGGATCGAGTCTAGCCACTCCTATGAGCGGACGCATGTGGATTCTGTGGTGGCGACAGAGCGTATGGTCGATGCCTATCTCAAGAGTGACTTGGTCAAATAAGCTTCGTTATAAAGGTTAAAATATAGGATTGAATCTGCCTGGTCCAGTTGACTGGGTAGATTTTTTAGGATAAACTGTTAAAAAATTCTTGACAAGCCAAAAAAATGTAGTAAAATATGAAGTAAATCAGAAAGTAACTAGTCTAAGATTTTCAGGGAGCCTGCGGGTATTGTGAGCAGGTAGTCGGGGTTAGTGAACATTGGGCTGATTGTTTAGAGTAGGAGAAGATAACACATATTCTTCTCGGTAGGCACCCCTTATCGTGCAGCTCCTTGTTAGAGGAGATAGAGATAATGGTCGCTTTCTACCCTTTTTGACCATTAACTGAGGTGGTACCGTGTTAAACCTGATTTAATGCCCTCACAGAGTGTTACTCTGTGAGGTTTTTTGTATTATGTTGAAGTTGGTCAGCTTGCTAACTTTGAAGAGTATTGGATATGATTGGATCAGGACTTGCATCGCTTCGTCCCTAGGAAAAGAAAGGAATTCCTATGAAAAAAATTTTACCAGCTGATACCTTAACCCCCATTCTAGCCTACATGCGTGTCCAAGGTGACCATAAGGTCATCCTTGAGTCGATCCCGCGTGAAAAGGAGAATGCCCGCTTTTCTATCGTGGCCTACAATCCAGTATTTGAGGTGACCTATCAGGATGGCATCCTGTATGAGAATGGCAAGGTGCTGGAGCAAGATCCTTTTGACTACCTCCACCAGGTAACGGTCAAGGGGCTGACGTCTGATCTTCCTTTCGCCGGTGGGGCCATCGGTTTTGCAGGCTACGATATGATCGGAGTCTATGAGGAGATTGGATCTATTCCTCAGGATACGATCGGGACGCCAGACATGCATTTCTTCATCTACGAGTCCTATTTGATTTTTGACCACAAGAAGGAAAAAGTCTATGTGGTGGAAGACAATATCTACTCTGGTCGAAGCAATGACGCGGTCCGCCAATCACTGGGGCAAGTGGTGACCGATCTGCAAACCCAAGCACCCAACGAGTTCACCCCTCAGGCCTTGCAGGCCCTGCACTTCACCAACCATATCGAGAAGGAAGTCTTTATGGAGATGGTGGAGAAGGCCAAGAAACTGATCCGTGAAGGCGATATGTTCCAATGTGTCCTCAGTCAACGCTTTTCAGCAGACTTTGAGGGTGATCCTTTGGATTATTACCGGAATTTGCGCGTGACCAACCCATCCAACTATCTCTATTTCTATGACTTTGGCGACTATCAAATCATTGGGGCCAGTCCTGAAAGTCTGGTATCGGTGAAAAAGGGAGAGGTGACGACTAATCCAATCGCCGGAACCCGACCTCGTGGAGCAACGGAAGAAGAGGACCAAGCCCTGGCACATGAACTGCTTCACGATATCAAGGAAACAGCCGAGCACCGTATGCTGGTAGATCTGGGCCGCAATGATATCGGGAAAATCGCTCAAAACGGGACTGTCGAAGTGACCAAGTATATGGAAGTCGAGTATTTCCGCTATGTCATGCACCTAACCAGTGTGGTCAAGGGGCAACTCCTGCCTCACTTAACAGCTCTCGATGCACTCAAATCTACCTTGCCAGCTGGGACAGTCTCTGGGGCTCCTAAGATTCGGGCCATGCATCGGATCTATGAATTGGAACAGGAAAAACGTGGCGTCTATGCAGGAGCTATTGGTTACCTCTCTGCGACAGGGGATATGGACTTTGCCATTGCCATACGGACCATGATCCTCAAGAATCAAAAGGCCTACGTCCAAGCAGGAGCAGGGATTGTCTACGACAGTGTTCCGGAGAATGAATTTTACGAGACGATTAACAAGGCAAAATCGATGACAAGAATAGGAGATGTTCAATGATTTTATTAGTGGATAATTACGATTCCTTCACCTATAATTTGGCCCAATACTTGGGAACTTTTACAGACGTTGAAGTCTTGCGAAATGATGATGAGCGTTTGTATGAGCAGGCGGAAGTGGCAGATGCCCTCGTCTTCTCTCCAGGTCCAGGCTGGCCAGCAGATGCTGGGAAAATGGAAGCCATGATCAAGGACTTTGCAGGTAAGAAACCTATGTTGGGGATTTGCTTAGGTCACCAGGCCCTGGCGGAGACATTTGGCGGCAAGTTGCGCCTGGCTAAGAATGTCATGCATGGCAAACAAAGCCAGATTACTTTTGAAACTCCATCTCCCATTTTCAAGGATATTGAAAATGATGTGCCCATCATGCGTTACCATTCTATCGTCGTTGACCAAATGCCAGAAGAATTTGAGGTCACGGCCATTACCACGGACGACCAAGAAATCATGGCCATCCAACACAAGAGCCTGCCAATCTACGGACTTCAGTATCATCCTGAGAGTATCGGTAGTCCAGATGGTTTAAAAATGATCGAAAATTTTGTGAAGCTGGTCCTAGACTAGACCAGCAGTTCCAAGCAGCTAAAATTTCTATTGAAACGTGTAGAAAAGACAAGAGGAAACCCTTATGAAAGAACTATTCTTACAAATCTCTAATCGCCAAGACTTGACGCAAGAGCAAGTCCAAGAAGTCTTTGATCAAATCTTGCAAAACCAACTATCAGAAAGTCAAATCGCTGCCTTTTTGATGGGACTCAAAACCAAGGGAGAAACAGCAGACGAAATTACCGGAATTGTACGCGCCTTAAAGGCCCATGCGACGGTATTGCCAGAGACCTTCTCAGATGCCATGTGTAACTGTGGGACTGGTGGAGACCAATCCTATAGCTTTAACATTTCGACGACCGTTTGCTTCGTTTTGGCTGCGGGAGGGATCCGCATGGCCAAGGCCGGCAATCGCTCTGTTTCTTCTAAGTCAGGCTCTGCAGATGTCCTTGAAGCGCTGGGCATCAACGTGGCTGCCTCGCCAGAGACCCTCTCTAAAGCCTTGGACGAGGTTGGTTTGGCCTTTATCTTTGCGCAAACCATGCATCCGGCTATGCGCTTCATTGGCCCTGCTCGTCAAGCTATGGGGATTCCAACCATTATGAACTTGGTTGGTCCGCTAGCTAATCCACTGGATCTTGAAACCCAACTCATGGGGCTCTACCGTGTCGAATTGCAAGAGATTGTCGCGCGTGCCATCCAGCAGTTGGGACGCAAACGAGCCGTCGTCATCACAGGTCCTGACAATATGGACGAAGCAGCTCTGTATGGAACCAATACCTATACTCTCTTAGAAGACGGAAAGATCAGCCAGCATACCTTTACCTATGAAGATCTAGGGATGGACAAGGTAGAGCTGTCTGAAATAACTGGTGGCGATGCCAAGGAAAATGCAGAAATTCTCCTCAGTGTCTTGAAGAATGAAGCCAGCCCTTATCTGGAAACAACAGTTCTCAATGCTGGTCTTTGCTTTTATGCCAATGGAAAAGTCGCAAGCATCAAAGAAGGTGTGGAGCTTGCGCGTCAATTGATAGCGGATGGTTCTGCCCTTGCTAAATTGCAACACTTACAAGAGGTTCAAGTATGAGTAAAGCCTTTCTACCAACGATCCTAGAACAAAAAGAAAAAGAAGTGGCGCAAATGGTCATGGAAGACCTCCAGCCTCTCCGTCAGACCTATCGTCTCTATGATTTTCTCAAGAGCCATCAAGAGCACTTGCAGATTATCGCCGAGGTGAAGAAAGCCAGCCCTAGTATGGGGGATATTAACTTGGATGTGGATATTGTCGCCCAAGCCATGACCTATGAAGAAAATGGGGCAGCCATGATCTCAGTCCTGACGGACCAAGTCTTCTTCAAGGGGGATCTAGACTACCTTCGTGAGATTTCTTCCCAGGTGACGATTCCAACCTTGGCCAAGGATTTTATTATTGATGAGAAGCAAATTGTCCGCTCTCGCAATGCCGGAGCGACGGTTATTCTCTTGATTGTCGCAACCCTGCCAGAAGCCCGGCTCAAGGAACTCTATGACTTTGCGACGGGGCTTGGTTTGGAAGTGCTTGTAGAGACCCATAACTTAGCTGAGCTCGAAATCGCCCATCGAATCGGAGCGGACATCATCGGGGTCAACAACCGGAATCTGGTCACCTTTGAAACGGATCTGAATACTAGTCTTGAATTGTCCACATATTTCAAAGACCAGCCGGTTTATATATCGGAGTCCGCTATTTTTAATGTGGCAGATGCGGCTCTAGTCGCTCCCTACTTTAATGGGATCTTGGTGGGGACTGCCCTCATGACAGCAGGAGATGTAGCAGCAAAGGTCAAGGAGTTACAAATTGACAAATGTTAAAATATGCGGCCTGTCTACAGCGGAAGCCGTGGAGACGGCTGTTCTAGCAGGAGCAGACTATATCGGCTTTGTATTCGCTAAGAGCAAGCGGCAAGTCAGTCTGGAGCAAGCCCATGAATTGGCGAGACTGGTGACTGGTCCGACCAAAATTGTCGGAGTCTTTGTCTCACCCAGTCTAGAGGACTTGGAGCAAGCCATTGCTCAGGTTCCCTTAGACATTGTTCAGATTCATGGATCGTTTGACGAAGATCAGATTCCAAAGATTTCAGTTCCCGTCATTCGCGCGATCCAGCTCAATGATAGTGAAGCCCAAGTGTCAAGCCAGGAAGATTATCTGCTCTTTGATGCTCCAGTAGCTGGGAGTGGGCAAACCTTTGATTGGGACTTGCTGAAAGATAAGAAGATCCGGCAGGACTTCTTTATTGCAGGGGGCTTGACAGTGGACAATGTCCGCCAAGCTCGAGAGACCTTTCAGCCTTATGCACTGGATGTCTCTTCAGGGGTCGAAACAGACGGACACAAAGATATAGAAAAGATAAAAGCATTTATAGAAGGAGCGAAAGCATGAACTATCAACTACCGGATGAAAAAGGGTTTTATGGTAAATTTGGGGGCCAGTTTGTCCCAGAAACCCTGATGACAGCCGTGATCGAACTGGATAAGGCGTACAGAGAAGCCAAAGCAGATCCAAGCTTTCAAGCGGAATTGGATGACTTGCTCAAGAATTATGTTGGACGGGAGACTCCACTATACCACGCCAAAAGTCTCTCCAAGCACATCGGTGGAGCACAAATCTACCTGAAACGGGAAGACCTCAACCATACAGGGGCCCACAAGATTAACAATGCCCTTGGTCAGGTCTTACTGGCTAAACGGATGGGCAAGAAGAAGATTATCGCGGAGACAGGGGCTGGTCAACACGGAGTTGCGACAGCGACGGCAGCGGCACTCTTTGAGATGGAGTGTACCATCTACATGGGGGAAGAAGATGTCAAACGCCAGGCCCTCAATGTCTTTCGGATGGAGCTCTTGGGAGCAAAAGTCCATAGTGTGACAGACGGATCGCGCGTGCTGAAAGATGCGGTCAATGCAGCCCTTCGTGCATGGGTGGCTGGGATTGATGATACTCACTACATCATGGGGTCTGCCCTTGGACCAGCTCCCTTCCCAGAGATTGTTCGAGATTTTCAATCCGTGATTGGTAAGGAAGCCAAACGTCAGTTTGCTGAAGTCTCAGGTGGAAAACTTCCTGACGCGGTCCTAGCCTGTATCGGTGGGGGCTCCAATGCTATTGGCATGTTCTACCCATTCGTAGAAGACGAATCTGTAGCCATGTACGGAGCGGAAGCCTCTGGTCTTGGTTTGGATACGGACAAACACGCAGCGACTTTTGCCAAAGGTCGTCCAGGTATCCTTCACGGAGCTTTGATGGAGGTGCTTCAAGATGCCCATGGACAGATCATGGAGGCTTTCTCTATCTCTGCTGGACTGGATTATCCTGGTGTGGGGCCAGAGCATTGCTATTTTAATGAAATTGGCCGGGCTACCTATGATTCCATCACGGATGAAGAAGCCCTCGAAGGATTTAAGTTGCTCTCTCGTTTGGAGGGGATCATTCCAGCATTGGAGTCCAGTCATGCTATCGCTCTAGCGCAAAAAGTCGCAGCAAAAATGACTCCGGACCAAAATCTTATCATTTGCCTATCTGGTCGTGGAGACAAGGATGTCATGCAGGTGAAAGAACGGTTTGAAGCAGAAGGGAAGTAGAGATGACCAAAACACTAACACAGCATTTACAAGCTATTAAAGACAGCAAGCAAGGAATCTTCGTCCCTTACATCATGGCGGGCGATCATGAGAAGGGAATTGATGGGCTTTTTGAGACCATTCAGCTCTTGGAAGAAAGTGGAGCATCGGCTATTGAAGTGGGGATTCCCTGGTCGGACCCTGTAGCGGATGGCCCAGTCATCGAGATGGCTGGTCAACGTAGTTTGGCCAAGGGAGTGACCTTAACCGCTATTGTAAAAAAACTCCAAGAACAAGAGACCAAGATTCCCCTGGTCATCATGACCTATATCAATCCGGTCTACCAATATGGGATTGAAGCCTTTATAAAAGAATTGGCTTCTACCTCCGTCAAAGGCTTGATCATTCCCGACTTGCCAAATGAACATGCGGATATGATAGCACCTTACTTGGAAGGGAGTGATATTGCCCTTGTTCCCTTGGTCAGTTTGACCACAGGCATCGAACGCCAAAAGGCCTTGATCCAAGAAGCAGAAGGCTTTATCTATGCGGTAGCCATCAATGGAGTTACTGGGAAGATGGGCAACTACCGGGACGACTTGGATCAGCACTTGGCGACCTTGAGAGACTTGGCCACTATTCCAGTTCTGACAGGATTTGGGGTCTCCACCCAAGAAGATATCCAACGCTTTAATCAAGTATCAGATGGTGTCATCGTGGGGTCAAAAATTGTTCGGGACCTTCATGAGGGAAAAACCAGCGATGTTAAGGCCTTTGTAGACTATGGTTCACACTTTAATAAATTCTAAGGTTAAGAAAAATTACAAAATTTAATAAATTTTCAGAAAATTACTTCTCTTCTGAAAATCTTTGTGGTATAATCTTAAGACAACCTTAAAAATTTATTAGGAGTAAACAATGAAAAAAAGAAATGTCATTGCTCTTGCAGGAGTAGCTCTTCTTTCAGCAGGTATTCTTGCAGCATGTTCTGGTGGTTCTAAATCATCAAGCTCAAGCTCAAAATCAAGTGAAGCAGGTCAAAAATTCTCTTACGTCTATGAGACAGAACCTGAAAACTTGAACTACATCACATCTGGTAAAGCTGCAACCCACGAAATCACAGGAAACTTGATCGATGGATTGTTTGAAAACGACAAGTATGGAAATTTGATTCCTTCACTTGCTAAAGATTGGACAGTTTCTCAAGATGGCTTGACTTATACTTACAAACTTCGTGATGATGCCAAATGGTATGATTCAGAAGGGGAAGAGTATGCGGATGTGACAGCAGATGACTTCGTTGCAGGGATCAAGTATGCTGCTGACCACAAGTCTGAAATGCTCTACATCATTCAAAACTCTATCAAGGGCTTGAATGATTATGTTGAAGGTAAGACTTCAGACTTCAAAAATGTAGGCATTAAAGCAGTTGATGATCATACCCTTCAAATCACTTTGAACCAGGCAGAGCCTTTCTGGAATTCTAAGTTGACTCTTGGGATCACTTTCCCAATCAACGAGAAATTCGTAGAATCAAAAGGGGATAAATTTGCCCAAGCAAGTGACACTAGCTCACTTCTTTACAATGGTCCATACATCTTGAAGAGCTTCACTTCTAAATCATCTATCGAGATGAGCAAGAATGAAAACTACTGGGATAAGGACAATGTTCACATCACAGATGTTAAGCTCGAGTACTATGATGGTCAAGACCAAAGTAAATTGGCGAACTCATTTGAAGACAATGCTCTTAGCCTTGCTAAATTGTTCCCAACTGGACCTGGATTTACAGACCAAGCTAAGAAGTTTAAAGATGAAATCATCTACACACCTCAAGATGCCAGCACCTTCGTTATCGGTGTGAATATCGACCGTCAGTCTTACAAGTACACTGCAAAAACAACAGATGAAGAAAAATCATCTACTAAGAAAGCTCTTTTGAACAAAGACTTCCGTCAATCCATCAGCTTTGCCTTTGACCGTGAAGCCTATGCTGCCCAAGCGAATGGTAAAGATGGAGCAAGCAAACTGATCCGTAACTTGTACATCCCACCTACATTCGTTCAAGCAGATGGCAAGACCTTCGGTGAGATGGTTAAATCTGAGTTGGTGACTTATGGAGACGAGTGGAAAGATGCAAATCTTGACGATGGTCAAAATGGTCTTTACAACGCAAAACAAGCCAAAGAAGAGTTTGCCAAAGCGAAATCTGCACTTGAAGCAGATGGCGTGAAATTCCCAATCCACTTGGATATGCCAGTAGACCAAACGACTCAATCTAAGGTTCAACGTGCTCAATCATTCAAACAATCGGTTGAAAGTACGCTTGGAAAAGAAAACGTCGTTGTCGATATCCATATGGTATCAAAAGAAGACCTCTTGAACGTAACCCTCTTTGCTGCTAAAGCAGAAGACGAAGACTGGGATATCTCAGATAACGTTGGATGGAGCCCAGACTATCAAGACCCATCAACTTACCTTGATATCTTGAAAGCTTCTTCTGGTGAAAACACTCGTACCTTCCTTGGATTTGACCCAAGCGAAAACAATGAGGCAGCTAAGAAAGTTGGCTTGTACGACTTTGAGAAGATGGTAACAGAAGCAGGAGCTGAAACACAAGACCTTAACAAACGTTATGAGAAATATGCTGCAGCTCAAGCTTGGTTGACGGATAGTGCTTTGGTCATCCCAACTACTTCTAAGACTGGTCGTCCATTCTTGACTCGTGTCGTACCATTCTCAGCACCATTTGGCTGGACTGGTGGTAAAGGGAAAGACAACGTTGTCTACAAAGGTATGGAACTTCAAGACAAGGCTGTAACAACCGAAGACTACAACAAAGCTCTTGAAAAATGGAAGAAAGAGCAAGCAGAGTCTAACCAAAAAGCTCAAGAAGAATTAAAAGATCACGTGAAATAAATATCTTTTGATCGAGGCAAATTTGCCTCGATTTTTTTCTTGTTCAGAATTTGCTATAAAAACGCTTACATAGTATAATAGCTGTATTGATTACAAAATAGTGAGGTCTCTTTTATGAAAAAGAAAACAGTGGTGTCCATGGTGGCTTCAAGCCTGCTACTAGCTCCCTTTGTCTTAAATCAAGTGGTAGCAGCAGATGAGAACCTAGCAGAGCTTGCTCCAACGAAAGAAGTGGTGACTCAGGTGGCTCCGGAGCCTGTAGCTTCTGAAGGAGCAGCTTCCCAATCTCAAACAGACCAGTCTGCATCCGGCCCAAGTGTGGATCCTAAGAAGGAAGTAGAGACTTCTGAACCTGCAGGACCGAGTCCAATTGCTCCGGCAGAGACGGAGGAGACTGGCCAGACAGTTGGACAAGAAAAGACCGTGACGGTAACTGAAAAAACAAACCTCCCACAGGCACCCCAGGGGGCAGGTGTCCCAGCTAGTCCAGCGGCTTCGACGGGAACATCAGCTCCAGCAACAGGACAAGCCTTGACCTCTTATACAGGAAGCTTGGCAAATAGTGAGCTTAAGGATAAGGAATTAACGGTTCAAAATGCTGTTGATGAATTGCTTCAGTGGGCTGCGACGGATTCCAAACAGGTCGGTCAATCGGCTGCGGATCGGGAACGCTTTGCTAAGAGTCTAGGGATGATTAGCACTCAAGAGGACTTGAACCGCAAGGTCAGTCAAGAAGAGCTGACCAATATGTATAGCATTGCTAAGAAACTCTATGATGCCTATCGCTCTGAAAAGAAAGCTCCTCTCTTTTTAAATGGGCGGGCTCAACCCATCTTTCCTTATACAAGTGGGGAAAAATCAGATGAAGACTATCACTATGAGGATAGCGAAATCGTCCGCTTCCCAGTCTATGTAGAGACCGATTACGATACAGATGCGGATGGCAAGCCGGACTTAGTCAAGGCCATTGTCCAGTTGCCTAAGGCAGTTGCCAGGGGAGACTTTAAGGCGGCGACCATTCTAGAAGCACGTCCTTATGTAGCAGGAACCTTGGATGAGAACTATGTGACCCTTGAAAGTTTGGGCTTACCGACAGATGGCTCCTATGATATGAAGAAATTGCGGAAGCAACCGGCTAAACGTCAGGCAGTTGGAAACTCGTCAACAGTAGAAGCGGCTAAGAAGGCCAAGGCTTCGGATTGGTATTACTACAGTCCCTACGAGTATATCTATGACTACGAAAATCTCAACTGGTACGACTATTTCTTGGTCAGAGGCTATGCTTTTATCTCCAGTGCTGGGCTTGGTACCAAGGGATCAGAAGGATTTAACACCACAGGATCTGATCTCGAAATCAATGCCTTCAAGAATATCATCGAGTGGGTCAATGGCAAGCGCAAGGCCTACACCGATAAGACTAGCAATATCGAAATCAAGGCAGACTGGGCTACAGGAAATGTTGCTATGACCGGTCTATCCTGGGCTGGAACCACGACCTTTGGTGTGGCAGCGACAGGCGTAGAAGGCCTAAAGACTATCGTTCCGGCAGCAGGAATCGCTTCTTGGTATGATTATTTCAACAGCCAAGGAACTCAGTTTGGCAATGCACCTTATAGTGACCTTTCATGGCTCTCCCTCTACGTTAGCACGCGGATGCTTGATCAAGACGACTGGGCTGGTATTTGGCAAAATTATGCCAACTATATCAACCAGCTCAACAAGGATCAAAATGCGCACGAACGCAATTACAGCGATGTCTGGAAGGAGCGGGATTATACCCTTCATCCTGAAAAATTCAAGACCAGTGCCCTCTTGGTTCACGGCTTGAATGATGACAACGTTAAAACCAAGCATTTTGAACTCATGTACGATGCCCTCAAGAAGGCAGGCCAAGATGTCAAGCTCTATCTCCACCAGGGAGACCACGTCTATCCAGCAGCCATGTCTCGTGGTTATGGTATCCAGGCCAATGGCCAAGATTTCTATGACCTTTTGAATACCTGGCTTAGTCATTACCTGTACGGGGTAGAGAATCAAGTTGACAAATTACCAGCTGTCTTGGCACAGAACAACTATGACCCAAGCAAGTGGACTACTTATGATAACTGGAAGACTTCGCAACGCCTCTTCCTTAATGCCCAGTCGAAACGCTTGGAAGAGACGATTTCAAGCGATTACGCAGGAGCTGGCATAGAGATTGCTAAACGCAACGAAACTGTGAGCCAAGCTTCTTCAAAAGCCAACATGACCTTTGTGTCAGAAGTGACAGAAGATACTACCATCAAAGGTCATATCCCTGTGCACTTCAAAGCAGCCCTGGCTAAGGGGAAAGGCAAAAACTTTCAGATCAATGCCCTCTTAGTCGACGTCTCTGATGAGGAATTTGATGTGGTCGGCAACGGTGGCGTCAAAGCAGATAAAAAAGCAGATGGCTTCTGGATGGGAAGTAACCTTTCTAATCTCTCTGTAGCAGAGTTTGAGACCATTAAGACCAAATACAAGGTCATTGCCAAAGGATGGATCAACCTGGCCAACCCTGAGTCTGGCTATGATTCAGCCAGCTCAAGAAATAGTATCGAGCCAAAAGTTGGAGAATTCCACGACTATACGGTCCATCTCCAACCAAACCTCTATACGGTTAAAAAGGGCCACAAATTAGCCCTAGTCTTCAATACCTATGATCCATCAGATCTAACAGTGGAAAATCCATACGAAGTCACCTTCAAGACAGATTCTATCCGTGCGACCATTCCGATTGTAGAAGGGACGCGTTCGCAAGTAGCTACTTATCTTCCTAACGCAGCTGATACAGCATATGCTGCCCTTCCTGAGATTCAAGGAGCCAAATTGGTAGAACCAGCAGTTCATTACATCACAGAATACCATCTGCCAGTCCTTCCAGAACCTGAAAGATATGGTAGATCAGAGATTCCTGCTAGTACAAATCTTCGTCCTCTCGTCAAAACGGCTGAGAAAGAAACTGCAAAACCAGAATCTCTATCTGTTGCTTATGGACAAACATTTGTCTATAAGAAGGGTAAAGCAGTAGTTCCAGCGCAAGAAAAAGCAGGTCAGCTTCCTCAAACAGGCACTGAAGAGGAATGGATAGGATTCTATGGGTTAGGTACCCTCCTCTTGTCTAGCCTTCTTTTCTGGAAGAAAAAGAAAGAAGATGTCCAAGGCTAAGAACGTAGCAAATATTTCTAAAAACTTGAATTTTGGTGTAGAATAGAACTATCAATGAGAGATTAGTGGAAAGCACTGATCAAAGGAGGAACTATGGTACACGTACTAACAGATGCAACATTTGAACAAGAAACTAGCCAAGGCTTGGTCTTGGTGGACTTTTGGGCAACTTGGTGTGGTCCTTGCCGGATGCAGGCACCAATCTTGGAACAGTTGGCAGAAGAGATCCATGAAGATGACTTGAAAATCTTTAAGATGGATGTGGATGAAAATCCAAACACTGCTCGTAACTTTGGCATCATGTCTATCCCAACACTCTTGTTCAAGAAAGATGGCCAAGTGGTGAAACAAGTCGCTGGTGTTCACACCAAAGAACAACTCAAAGCGATTGTTGCGGAATTAAGCTAAGATAAAAGGAGCCCTTGGCTTCTTAGCGTATCAAACTCGTTCACTTCCGATGATGGAAGTGGGCGAGTTTTTTTCTTTTTATGAATTTGTTAACAGAATAAGATAAGGAATTGACAGCGCTTTCCTAAGGTGTTAGAATGAACCTGTGGTTTGCCATAAAATATAAGAAAGAGAGTGGGACAGAAATCGGTAATTCGTTAGAATTCGATTTCGTCGTCCCACCTCCGTACAGTTGAGTAGGGCTGTAAAAGCTGATGAAATCAGCGTAGTAGAGCCCACTCAACCACTGCGTCTTGCTCGACAATTCAAAGACAATTGAAAGGCTAGAACTTTTGTCCTAGCCTCTTCAGTCAATTAAATTTTCTAGTTAGTCTGCTAAAATCCATACGCTGACGGAGCGTTCTGAGACTGGGAAATCAGCCCAGCCGTCTTCTTGGATTTGAACGGGTTCTTGGTAATTTCCTAGGGCATCGTAGTAGGTCTGTCCTGCATATGCTTGGCCGATTTCCATGCGTTTGGCAGATGCAGCCGCATTTGAAATGACGCAGGCGATAGGAGCAGATTCTTCCGTTCCAGAGCGAGTCCAACCAATGCAGTTAGGATCGTCAAAGTAGTCCCTTTGTTCACCGTAGGATAAGTCTTTGCGGATACGAAGGAGTTGATCAAGTTCCGCTTGGAAATCCTGCTGGGCAAAGTCCCCTGAAATGCCGTAATAGTCTCCATAAAAGACACATGGAAGTCCGGCCTCGCGGAGGAGAATGAGGGCGTAAGCAGCAGGCTTGAACCATTCACCAACAGTGGACTCTAAGGCTTGTCCTCTCTGGGTATCGTGATTATCGACAAAGGTTACAGCACTTTCTGGATGATTGCTTGCGAGCGTACCATTGAAAATAGTGGTTAAATCAAAGTTTTCCCCTTCTTGGCTAGCCCTAAAGAGATTTTGGTGGAGGGCAACGTCGACTAAGTCGAACTGATAGTCAATGCTAGCTAGGTAGTCATTGTTGCTTTGTTCATCCCCGTTCCAAAACTCACCAAATACATAGAAATCGTCTCCATATTTGTCCGTGATTTGCTGGATGAAGTTCTTCATAAAGAAGGAGTCGATGTGTTTAACCGCATCGAGACGGAAGCCTTCTACCCCAGTTGTTTCAATAAACCATTCAGCCCATTGGTTGAGGTTTTCGACCACTTCTGGGTGTTTGAAGTCGATATCAGCGTACATGAGGTAATCATAGTTGCCGTTTTCGCTGTCGACCAGATCGTCTTGTGCCCAACCTTTGTTTTCCCCTTGGATTTGGTAGATGCCACTCTTATTGCGGGAAGCATCATAGTCGGTACCGGTGAAGTGGTACCAGTGCCAGTGGAAGTCATTGTAGGCTCCATTTCGGCCATCAAAAGTAAATTTGGTCCAGCCCTTGATAGTAAAGGGCTCTGTCAAGACGATGGTCCGATCATTAGGATCCACTTCGACCACTTCAAACTTTTCAAGGCCATCGGCTGCTGCCTTATGGTTGAGCACCACATCAGCCATAGGCTGGATTCCAGCTTCTTTTAAGGCCTGGATGGCTTGCAAGTAGTCCTCTTTGAATCCATACTTGGTGCGGACGGTTCCTTTTTGGTCAAACTCTCCAAGGTCAAAGAGGTCATAGACGCCGTAGCCGACATCATTGGCAGATGTTGCTTTAAAAGCTGGTGGCATCCAGATTTTACGAATGCCCAAATCTGCCAGGTGAGGAGCATCTGCAGCTAAGCGGGACCAGTGTTGGCCATCTGAGGGTAAGTACCATTCAAAATATTGCATTAAGGTTTGATTTTCCATTTTGTTCTCATCTTTCGTGAATAATGCCTTATTTTACCAAAAATGACAGGATAGGGCAAAGGTTTGCACTCTCGAAAACGCTGTCTTTATTGGATTAAGGATAAATGGGCTGGAAACGAGCTCTCGCATGAGAAAAATGGGGAATTTGCCCTCATGAATAGGAACTATTTTTTTCGGTTTTGTCCAAGTTGGCTCAATCTGTCTAAAAAGGGACTATAAGTCGAAGAAGTGTCTCCATCATTTGATTGACAGGAAGGAATGTCTGTAGGATCTTCCCTGCTGTCAGTTAAGTTGTTATCCTGTTTGAAAGCTAGCTGAATACCAGATGAGAGGAATTCTAGCTTGCGGACAGGAGGAGATGCCGTTGTTGAAAGGAGGGTTCGTTTTTACTGCATCTATTGAAAAATGATCTTGTCTACTTATTGTCGTTTCGGATAATCCGTTAAAACGACACCTTTCAAAGGAGTTTGTATATGAAAAAATCTAGCCTTGTTTCGATTGTTTTTGCAAGTTTGTTACTGAGTCCAGTTGTTTTGGCGCGCCATGTCCAGGCGGAGGAAGTGGCTACGAATGGTGTAGAACCAGCCTTGACTACCCAGGTGGGACAGCCAAGTACAGCTGAAGCCACTCCTATTTCAGATGCAGTTCCAGCAAGTGGGGAGCGGTCTCCTAAGAAGGAGCTTACGAATCAACCTAACTTGGACCAAGCGACTGCTGAAACAGGTCCTACAACGATTCAGCCGACAACGGGAAATGAATCCTCGCCGACCAAGGAGACTGCTGTAGCAGAAAAAGCTCCAGTCCAGCCTACTAGTGATGCTCCTCAATCAGCAGAAGTGTCTGTTGCAGAGAAGAATCCTTCTCCAGTTTCTAGCGCTCCTAAAGTGACTCTAGGAGAACTTTCAGAAGTGACAGGCCAACCAGTAGCAGAGCCAGATGTGAAGAAGGAAGCCACAGTGATAGACGCTGTCAATCATCTCTTGAACTGGGCCTCGACCAAGGAGAATCAAGTCGGGTCTACCGATAAAGACCGATTGGCTTTTGCTAAGAGCTTAGGAATGGTCAAGGAGGGAGTAGAGGGTACTGCTCCAGTTACAGATCTCTCTAGCATGGTAGAAGTGGCTAAAAAGCTCCATACTGCATACCGAGCTGATCGGAAGGAACCTCTCTTTTTGAATGGACGAGCACAGCCCATCTTCCCATTTTCACCTGGGGATGATATTGAGCATTATTCCTATGATAAGAGTGACATCGTCCGCTATATTGTCTATGTAGAAACTGACTATGATACGGACGGAGATGGCAAACCTGACTTGGTCAAGACCTTTGTACAGGTACCGAAAGCTGCCGTCAACGGGGACTATAAGGCTGCCAGCATCTTTGAAGCTAGCCCTTATGTGACAGGGACGACCGAAGAGCGGACTTTAGAAGGGATTGGTCTCAAAGAAGGCGGTAACTTTGAGATGGCCAAGCTCTATGAAAAACCTGCTAAACGCCAAGCCAGCAAAACCGTAACGACAGAAGAAGTAGCCAAAGCGACCGATCCAAAAGATTGGTACTATATCAATCCGCGTGAAAGCTATGAAGGTTACAACCACTATGATTATGAAAACCTCAACTGGTACAATTACTATTTGGTTCGTGGTTATGCAGTGGTGACTAGCAGTGGTTTGGGATCAAAAGGATCAGACGGGATTAATACGACCGGCTCTGATCTTGAAGTGGCCGCATACAAAAATATCGTGGAATGGCTCAACGGAAAACGCAAAGCATACTCTGATAAGACTAGCAACCACGAAGTCAAGGCAGACTGGTCCAACGGCAATGTCGCCATGACAGGCTTGTCTTGGGCAGGTACGACGACATTTGGTGTAGCGTCTACTGGAGTGGAAGGTCTCAAGACCATTGTGCCAGCAGCAGGGATTGCCAGTTGGTATGACCATTTCAACAGCCAAGGGTCTCCCCTTGATACAGGAGCATCCAATGATCTTTCCTGGTTATCTGTCTATACCTCTGGTCGCATCCTTGATAAGGAAGATTGGGACAAGGTCAAGGATTACTATGCAGCCTATATCACTAAGCTCAATGAGCTCCAGCACAAGGATGGTCATAATTACAACGGAGAATATGCTAAACGCGACTACACGCTCAACGCAGCCAACTTAAAGGCAGCCCCTCTCATTATCCAAGGGCTCAATGATGACAACGTCAAGCCAAAACATTTTGAACTCATGCTGGAAGCCTATAAGAAGGCAGGAATTGATCCCAAGGTCTTGCTCCACCAGGGCAATCACATCTATCCATCCACTCGTTGGTCAGGGACAGAAGTGGCAGGACAAGCCTTTAATGACCTGATGAATCTCTGGTATAGCCATTACCTTTACGGTATCGAAAATGGCATTGAAAACCTCCCACAAGTAACGGCTCAGGACAATCTGGATCCTAGCAAGTGGCGTCGTTTTGACAAATGGGATACGGATCAAGCTATCTCAGGTAGGATCTACTCCAAACGTGAAGAGGTAACGGTGACGGGTGATTACTATGGCACGGGAAACAACTGGACCACACGCAACCAGGATGCGGCCTTCCATTCTTCCGAAGTGGCAGCTTCCTATGCAGCCACCGTCGACCAAGATACGACCATCAAAGGTCATATTCCGGTGCATTTTAGCGCAGCTTTTGTCAAGGGAGACAAGAACCATGCCCATGTCAGTGCGACCCTGATGGATGTTTCAGATGAAGAATTTGATGTCGTTAAGGAAGAAATCACCTATGACAAAGATGGCTACAGCACGCGAACACTGGAAAAAGAAACCATCGATGAGACAGGTTACTGGAATGGTAGCAATCTTGAGACCCTACCTCTCAAACGCTACACCACTCACAAGGTCAAGAGTGTCGTGATCGCACGTGGGTGGATGAATCTAGCCAATCCAGCCTCTCGTTATGATTCTGCTAGCTCCAGCCAGTCCATCGATGTCAAAGAAAATGAATTCCATGATTACACCATGTACTTGCAACCAAACTTGTATACCGTCAAGAAAGGCCATCGTCTGGTCTTGAGCCTACACACCTATGATCCGGATTATATCTATTTTGCGGATCCATATGAAGTGACCTTCAAGACAGACTCCATTTCAACAACCATCCCAACTGTCGAAGCTAGTCGGTCGCTCTTATTCCGCTACCAACCAAGTGAAAAGGATACCGAATATGCAAGCTTGGCAGACCGGATCCTCCCAATCGCACAGAAGGAAGCAGGAGGTAAGAACTTGGCTAACCATCCAGACCAACAACCACCAGTCGGACGGGATCCAATGAATTTCCGTCAGGAACAAAAAGCAGAAATCGCTCAATTGACACAGGCAAATAAATCTACCAGTCAAGAAAGTGAAGCTCACTTGCCTGAAACTGGAGAAACAGCAAATATTTGGACAGTTTATGGTTTACTTACTGTCCTTGCGACTAGCTTGTGGAAAGTTGTCTACCGTCGCAAAGAAGATCAATAATATCAGACTGATCGCCCAAGGGTGATAGTATACCAAAGGATCCAGTCCATCAGAAGGAGGCTTTCATTGAGATCCATAGAACATTTCCAAGAACAAATTGCCACCATTTTTCGTGAGGCAATGTCCATACCAAGCTTTACCAATACCGAGACTGAAAGGGAGATAGAAGACTATCTAGACCAACGAATTGGCTCTATTCCATATTTCAAGAGTCACCCCCAGCATTTTGGTCGCTACCCTCTTTCCAATGACCATCTTCATCGCAGTGTCAATTGGGCCTTGGTCGATAAAGGAAAGAAAAAGACAGTGATCCTTTTTCACCACCACGATACGGTAGATCTAGAAGATTACGGTCCCCTAGCCCCAATAGCTTTTGATTCCGAGGCACTGGTTCAAGCCTTGAAGGGCATTGATTTTCGATCAGAAATGCAGGAGGACCTAGATTCTGGCCAATGGCAATTCGGACGAGGTTCTTGTGACATGAAGGCGGCCTTAGCGCTCCAACTGGGTGTCTTAGAAGCCTATGCCTCCGATCCAGAAGGGGGTCAGGTCAACCTCCTCTACCTATCTGTGGGAGATGAGGAGTCCTATTCACGCGGGATGAGAGGAGCATTGACTTTGCTCTGTCAGTTAAAAGAAGAGTTTGACTTGGACTATGTCTTAGCGGTCGATTCAGAACCCTTTGAAGCTACTAGTGACAAGGAGAAGGTCCTGCACATCGGAACTGTCGGTAAGCTCATGCCAGTCGTCGTCGCTCAAGGGGTCTTATCCCATATGAAGGAACCTCTCAAGGGAATCAACGCCCTCTCTCTCCTAATCGCAGTTGCATCGAGATTGGACCTCCATCCGGACCTATCCGACCAAGCGCTGGGAGAGCAGTCTCCTCTCCCTTCTTGGTCTTATCTGCGAGATTTGAAGGAGCAATATGATGTATCGACGGTCCTCTATGCTGCTGGCTATTTCAGTGTGCTGCATCTGAAAAAGACCCCTCAGGAATTACTGCAACGCATCAAGGAGTTGAGCCAGGAAGCGGTTGATGAGTTTTATGTCAAATACCTGTCCCTCCAGGACCAAGCAGGCCAAGAACATGTGATAGGTCAGCCAAGGGTGATCAGCTATCAAGAATTGCTGGATCGTTGCCAAAAGAAGGAAGGATTTTCAAGCTTCCAAGAGCAATGTGAGCAAAGAGCCTACCAAGATTTCCTAGCTGGAGTCAGCTATCATGCTATTGCCATCCAGCAGATCCAAGATTACTTAGACTTTCTAGCGGAGAAGACGCCATTGGTCGTCATTGGCTTTGCACCACCTTATTACCCATCCATGAACTGTCGCTCTTTACCGAATACCAGTCTCAAAATTGGCACCCTGGTGGATGATTACCGCCACTATTTAGGAAGACGCGGACTGTCCCTAAAGGTGGAAGAATATTTCATGGGCATTTGCGACACTAGTTATTGCGCCTTGGAGAGAGACCTAGCAAGCTATCAGGTCGTTTTGGATAGTTTGGCGACCCCCTCTCAAGTCTACGAGTTGGATCTGGAAAAAATTGCCCAGATCCAAGTGCCAGCAGTCAATTTAGGACCTTGGGGCAAGGAGCTCCATCAAAGAGGGGAGCGGGTCTTTAGGGAGGATCTTCTGGAGACCATCCCTAACTATCTATTTGGCCTTCTCTACCGCTTTGAGGAATTGCTTTAATACTTAAGTTTTCCATTGACAAGAGAGGAAAAGAGGACTAAAATATAGGCAACATAAGGAAACCATTTGCTTTCGTCAGGAAAGTTATGTGGTAGAAGGAGAATCTATGATTGAATTTCAAGGTGTAACAAAGGATTATGATGGTCAACTGTCATTAAACCATTTGAACTTAACCATTGAAGATGGGCAAATTGTTGGATTGATCGGCCATAATGGAGCCGGGAAATCAACAACCATTAAGAGTCTGGTCAGTGTCATCACCCCAACGACCGGTAGGATCCTAGTAGATGGGAAGGACCTCTATAGCAATCGCTTGGAAATAAAGAAGAAAATTGGCTACGTAGCCGATTCGCCAGATCTCTTTCTTCGTTTGACGGCCAATGAATTTTGGGAGTTAGTCGCTACTTCTTATGATATGAGCCAGCAAGAATGTGATGACCGCTTGGAGCATTTGCTGCATCTGTTTGACTTTGCTAGTCATCGTTATGAGGTCATCGAGTCTTTCTCTCATGGGATGCGCCAGAAGGTCTTTGTCATCGGGGCTCTTTTATCTGATCCAGACATTTGGGTTCTAGATGAGCCTATGACTGGTTTGGATCCCCAAGCCTCTTACGACTTGAAGCAGATGATGCGGGAGCATGCGGACAAGGGCAATACCGTCATCTTCTCCACCCATGTCCTCGAAGTGGCAGAGCAGCTCTGTGATAAGATTGCTATCCTGAAGAAGGGAAATCTCATCTTTTATGGCACCATCGAGGAATTGAAGGGGCAACACCCAGAACAAAGCTTAGAGTCCATTTATCTTGGACTGGCTGGTCGAAGAGAAGAGGTGAGTCCAGATGCGTCTTAAAATGGTTCGTCGCCTAGTCGATGTCAACATTATCTATGCGACTCAGCCTGCCCAATTAGCGAAATTTAGAAAGAAGCAGGAAAAGGATCCGACTAGGAAGGTCAATGTTTCCGCCCAGTCCATTCGGACCTATATATTTATCGGTCTCCTTTATCTCTTCCTTTTTGGGATACTATCTAGTGCCAATGATTTTGTCTCTAACCCTGGTCCCTTTGTCAATATGATTACGCTTTTTGCGCTCTTAGCCATATCCCAAGGCTTGATGAGTTTTTACAATGTCTTTTACGAAAGCAAGGATTTACAATTTTATCGTCCCTATGCCTTTTCGGATGCAGAAGTGATTGCAGGAAAGAGTATTTCGGTCATCTTAGTACTCTTGATGGCCCTGCTTCCAATGCTGAGTTATTTTATCATTCTTCCTATTCAAGCAGGGGGAAATGTTTTGGTGGGGCTCCTTCTTGGCCTTCTTTGTGCCATGATTCTCCTCTCCATCCTCTTTTTAGGCACCTTGTTCTTATCCCATCTGATTACCAAATCAGCTGTCTTTAAGAAACACACGAGTTTGGTGTCTAACCTCATCATTGGATTGAGTAGTCTCATTTCCATTGGAGCCTATCTCTATATCAATATGCTCCAGTCAGAGCACTCGGTAGCTGGTGATCTGGTCACTCAACCCAGCATTTTTCCTCCGATAGAAGTCTTTCATACCTTTATCTTGAATCCTTTGGATTCAGCTGCACTAGTGGGGATGTTGGCTTGGGTGTTGGTTCTAGTAGTCCTCCTTTGGCTAGTAAAAAGTCAGGTCTTACCTCATTTCTATGACGCTGCCCTTGAGGTTTCTTCCAGCCATGCGGTCAAGGAGCGGGTCAGTCAGATGAAGCTAGGAGATCAGAAAGCCTTCCATCGTTTTACAGTTTCCTATCATAAACGGCTTTTGAGTGATGGTACCTTGCTGACGCAGGTCATCTTCATGATGGCGATTTTCCCTTATCTTTTCACATTTGGCTTGTTTTTAGGGGCATCGCGAGCTTCCCTCCAAATTGAAAACTTCCTCACGCCCCAATACCTCCTTCCTTTATCGCTGATTGCTTTCATGATTGGAGTCTTCAACTCTGTGGAAAGCTTGACCAGTATTGGGATCTCCTTGGAGCGGGAAAATTTCGCTTATCTTCGTGCCCTTCCGATTGACTTTAAACGTTATTGTTTGAAGAAATTTTGGATCCTCTTTTCGGTTCAGTCTGCTTTACCGATCGTGCTCTTAGTAGGGGTATCTTGCTACTTTGGGGTCCATCCCCTCTCCCTTCTAGCTATGCTTTTGATTTGGTTTTTGACCAGTTTGAGTTTGAGTGTGATCGCTTTTAGACGTGACTACAAGCTCTTAACGACCAATTGGTCGACTGTAACGGATCTGATGAACCGTAATAGAGGAAATGCTGCCCTGAGAGGCTTATTGATCTTTATCTTTATTATCGTCATGCTGATTTTGATAGGATTTGCTTTCTATCTCTCTGCTGTGGCCTTCACCACCTTGATTGCTAGTGTGATTTATCTTCTCATTGCAGCTATAGGAACTTTTGCAACTGTTTATATCTATAAACGTACTTTTTATAAATTTAACCAAGAAATTGGTGAATAAAAAAGATTCCCTCGGGTCAGACCGGAGGGAATCTGTATTTTAAAATATTGGAATGAGTTCTAGCCTTTCAGATTGAAGACAAAGTCATATTAAAAACTTTCCTTAGGTGAGTACGGACGTCAGCGAACTTCTTCGAAGTTCCAAGACTAATTATTGAGCCTAAGGTCTCAATAATTCCGAGTGCCTGAAACGTTATTGTTTCAGGCACTTTTCTCACAGCGGAAAGTTTTGGTATTTTTTTGAATCGATTTAAAAATTGGAACTCATTTTTATTTCTGCAGAATCGCTTAACTTATTTTACTTTAAAATAGTTTGTCTACATTATAAAAGACTGGAATGAGTTTCAGTCTTTTATAGTTCGTTGTTAAATTTCATAGCCGATTAAGAGGCCACCTTCTTCAGCGTAGAAGCTGCAGAGGCCAGAGGTCGGAAGAACTTCAATATCCGCATTGGCGAATTTTTCATGGACCAAGGCAGAGAGTTGTTCTACGAATTTCTCGTTGCGACGGTGAGCAATGGTGATATGTCCACCTTTATAGCCGGCTTTAAGCATTTCTTCAAAAGTAGTGGAAATAGCTTTCTTTTGGCCACGGGCTTTATGGAGGAGCTCAAGGGTTCCAGTATCGCTAGCTTGGCCGACCATACGGATGTTTAAGAGGCCGACAACCGCTCCGATAATTTTATTGAGTCGACCATTTTTAACCAAATTATCGACCTTAGCCAGGACAAAGATCAGTTTGGTTTTTTCTTGGTATTTGGTGATGACTTCGACTACTTGATCAAAGTCAAGTTCTTGAGCGATGAGTTGATGGAGTTTGCGGACGAGGAGATCCACTTCACCACCAGCTGATAAACTATCAATGACATGGATATTGCTTTCTGGATGTTCTTCTAGATAAAGTTTTTTTGCAACCTGAGCACTATTGTGGCTACCAGACAAAGTGCCAGTGATGGTAACAACAATGATATTATCAGCTCCCTCGAAGGCCTTCATATAGTCATCAGGACTGGGACAAGCTGATTTGGAAGCAGTAGTAGTAGCATACATATCTTCCATCATTTTGTCAGTATCAAGCTTGGCGTCGTCTGTGTAGATGTTCTCACCAATCTGGATGGTAAGGGGAACTGAAACAAAGCTAGTATCTGGTGCAGCATTTTCATAAGTACGATAATCACAGCCAGAATCTGCAATAATTTTCCATTTCATTTTTATTACCTCAAAATGTAAAAAATTGTACATTGACAAGTAGTTAGTCTTTTTTTACAATTATATCATGAAGTTACATTCTCTGAAAGCAGATACATTCAGATGATACAGATAGAAAGTAAGTGTTATGGCAGAAAGAAAGATATCAGAAAAATCCTTAGCGAACCTAAAGCGATCCAATCAAGAAAGCAATGCCATCACACGGGAATCCTTGGAGATTTCCCTGCTTCAGTTGTTGGATAAAAAGGACTTGAAAAAGATTACCATTTCAGAATTGGTGGAGAGAGCAGGCGTTTCTCGTGCAGCTTTTTACCGAAATTACGAGTCAAAAGAAGAATTGCTCGAATCCATCTTCCAATCAACTGTTTCGAAGATTACCAAGTCTTTGGAAGGCTATAATTTCAAGACCGATTTGTACCAGATTTGGGTCTATCTCTTTAAAGAGGCCAGGAAGGAAGCCCGCATTATCAGCTTGGCCGTCGATTATAATTTTGAGAAATTGCTTACCAAGGCTGTTTATGAATTTCTTGAAAAGAGGAGTAAAAGTCAGAAATCCTCACAAGGACCAGCTAGCTATTTGAATTCCTTCCTCAGCTCAGCCATTGTCTCAGTCCTAGCCAAGTGGATTAAGGATGGCATGAAGGTGCCGGCGGAGAAGATGGCTTCCTTAGGTCTGCCCTTGTTTCCTCAAAAGAAAAGAAAATAAGAAAAGAGGCTGGGACAAAAGTCCTAGCCTCTCAATTATTTTTGGATTGTTGAGCAAGACGCAGTGGTTGAGTGGGCTCTACTACGCTGATTTCATCAGCTTTTACAGCCCTACTCAACCGTGCGGAGGTGGGACAACGAAATCGAATTCTAACGAATTACCGATTTCTGTCCCACTCTCTTTTTACTTTATCTAGGAAACGGTCCAGTTCCTTTTGATTCTTGAGAGAGATGAATTTTTCGGGGTAGGTGGAGTGGATGTTTTGATACCTTTCTCTGGCAGTTTTTGTTCGTCCATCCCAGAGGATCCAACGGATGAATTCCCAGTCAAAGCGTTCCGGGCAGCCTGCTGCCATACTCTCACGGACCCGACCTTTATAACGGCGGTATCGTTTCCACCCTCTATAGAGGCAGTTCCAACGAGAGAAGTTGAGAAAGATAATCTGGTCGGCTTGCTCCATTCTCTCCTCATAGCAGCACCAAGAGTAATTGCCATCAATGACCCAGTCTCTATGATCGCTGAGAAACTGTTTCATCTCTTGCTCCATCCAATCCCGGTCACTGTCTATCCAACCCGGTTGAAATTGAAGGGTGTCCATGTGGAGCTTGGGGATGGAGTAGTAGCGGGCTAGGTTTTCAGCCAAAGTTGACTTGCCAGATCCTGAATAGCCGATAATCGTAATTTTCATGTCTTCTCCTCATTTGGAAGCAACAAAAAAAGCTCCGGAGAGCTCATTTTGTATGCAATGCTTGATTAGCCAAGTTTTGCTGCAAGACGTGCTTTATCACGGCTAGCTTTGTTTTTGTGGATCAAACCTTTAGTTTCTGCTTTATCGATAGCTGAGCTAGCAGCGCGGTAAAGTTCTTCAGATGGGTTTGCTTCAAAAGCTTTGATTGCAGTACGCATAGCTGATTTTTGAGCTGAGTTTTTTTCGTTTTGTTTAACGTTCAATTCAGCGCGTTTGATAGCTGATTTAATGTTTGCCAATTTTTTCACCTCCAATGATAATCTAACTCTCTTATTATATCTGAAAACTTTTCTTTTGACAAGCCCAAACTAATTTTTCTTCGAATCGCTATTTTTTAAAGATCATTTTGTCTTAAAACTCTTATCTCTTGAGATAGATTTCGTCAATCTCATGGTTGGCAGATTTGTGCAGGATCAGTTCGGCTCGGTTACGGGTGGGCTCGATATAGTCTTTTAGATTTAAGAGATTGATCGACTCCCATACCTGATGAGCGAAGGCGAGGACTTCTTCTTCAGGTTGCTTAGTAAAGCGGTGGTAGTAGTTGCTTGGGTCATCTTTCGCACGGTCTAACAACTTTTTAAAGCGATCGATATACCAGGACTCAATATTGGCAACCTCAGCATCCACATAGATGGAAAAGTCAAAGAAGTCAGTCATATAAAGCCGATCATTTTGAGGATTCTGAAAGACATTGATCCCTTCAACGATAATGAAGTCCGCAGCTTGGATGGTTTGCTTCTGGTCAGGGACGATATCATAAATCTCGTGAGAATAGACAGGGATTTGATAACTTTGACCATTTTTGAGTTGGTTGAGGAAATCCAAAAGGAGCTCCATATCATAACTTTCAGGGAAACCCTTGCGATTGAGAATGTTTTGTTCAATCAAGGTGGCGTTGGGATACAAGAAGCCATCGGTGGTCACCAATTCAACAGTAGAACCGGAAAAGGTCCGAGAAAGAAGGATTTGAAGGAGACGACTAGTCGTTGATTTGCCGACAGCCACGCTCCCTGAAATTCCAATCATAAAAGGTTGTTTTTTACTTTCCTGTTGGAGAAAAATGCCTTTTGAGAAAGCTAAATCCTCTTTCGCTTTTTTGTAGATTTGAATCAGATGTGTCAAGGGTAAGTAGATATCTGTTACATCTTGTAAGCTGATGAGGTCATTAAAACTCTTGATTGAATTCAATTCCTCTTCAGATAGAGGAGGGGTTGATTTCCGGTGGAGATTTTGCCAAGTTTGTCGATTGATTTTTTCGAAGTGTAGAAATTCTTTATCCATTGCAAGCCTTTCCTCCATAGTGACCTTTAGTATATCAGTTTTGAGATCTTCTGTAAACGATTTAAAAATAGGTTAAATTATGCTATAATGCTAATATGAGTAAAATGTACTATGACGAACATCCAGATTCCCAACATGATATCCATGAGTTACAGGTGGTTCTTCTAGGGGAGCGGATGAAATTTCTGACGGATGCCGGTGTTTTTAGTAAGAAAATGATCGACTTTGGTAGCCAGGTCCTTTTATCTTGTTTGTCCTTCCAGCAAGGAGAGACGGTTTTGGATGTTGGTTGCGGGTATGGTCCACTTGGTCTCTCTTTGGTTAAGGCCCAAGGGATCCGTGCGACTATGGTAGATGTCAATACACGGGCTTTAGATCTAGCTCAGAAAAACGCAGCTTTAAATCAGGTCGAAGCTACTATCTTCCAATCCAATGTTTATGATCAGGTTGAGGAAAGTTTTGATCATATTATCAGTAATCCTCCCATCCGGGCTGGGAAAAAGGTAGTTCATGAAGTACTTTCTGGGAGTTTTGACCATTTGAATCCTGGGGGAGACTTAACCATTGTCATCCAGAAAAAGCAAGGTGCTCCAAGTGCGAAGGCCAAAATGGAGGAAGTCTTTGGGAATTGTGAAATCCTCAAAAAAGACAAGGGATATTATATTTTAAGGAGTGAAAAAGTCACATGAGAGCTGTAGATATCATTCAGAAAAAACGGGATGGCATTGAATTGAGTAAAGATGAGATTCATTGGCTGATCGAAGGCTATGTGGCGGGAACAGTACCTGATTATCAAATGGCTGCCTTTGCCATGGCGGTTTATTTCAAGGGGATGACGACTCAAGAAATCTCAGATTTGACCATGAAGATGGTAGAGACAGGGGAGCAATTCGACCTTTCCGCTATTAAAGGCATCAAGGTGGACAAACACTCAACAGGTGGTGTAGGAGACAAGGTAACGATTGTACTGGCACCACTAGTGGCTAGCTTTGGCGTTCCAGTTGCCAAGATGAGTGGTCGTGGTCTTGGACATACAGGTGGGACCATTGATAAGCTAGAATCCATTAAAGGATTCCAAATTGAGCGGACCCAAGAAGAATTTATTAAACAAGTTCAAGAGATTGGTCTTTCTGTTATCGGTCAGTCTGACCAATTGGTCATGGCGGATAAGCTTCTCTATGCGCTTCGGGATGTGACGGCGACAGTGGATACAATTCCATTGATTGCCAGTTCCGTCATGAGTAAGAAGATTGCGGCTGGAGCAGATGCCATCCTTCTCGATGTCACCGTTGGAGAAGGAGCCTTTATGAAGACCATTGAAGAGGCGCGTGAACTTGCTCGTACCATGGTGGATCTGGGTAATGCTGTCGGTCGCAAGACCATTGCCGTCTTGACAGATATGAGTCAGCCATTGGGAACCAGCATCGGGAACCGTCTTGAAATTCTTGAAGCTTTGGATATTCTTCAAGGCAAAGGCAGAGAAGATGTGACCCACTTCATTTGTGAATTGGCTCAAATTATGTTGGAGCTTGGTGGGGTAACGGCTAGCTTGGAAGAAATCAAGCAACATCTGACAGCTGGCAAAGCTCTGAATAAGTTTGAAGAAATGGTCCTTGCTCAAGGGGGAGATTTAGAAGATCTCTATCGTCCAGTTCAGGTAAAAGAACTAGTGCCTGTCTATGCAGAAGAGGATGGCTATATTGCAGCCTTGCCTGCGATGGAACACGGACTCTTCGCTATGCGTCTTGGGGCTGGCAGAGCAGTTAAATCAGATGATTTAGACTATGAAACAGGGATTGTTTTTGCTAAGAAAGTTGGGGATCCTGTTCAAAAAGGGGACCTTGTTGCAACTATTTATACAAATTTAGAAATTAGTCAAAAAACCATTGCAGAATTCCAAAAAAATGTTAAAATACTAGACAAGGTTGTAAGCGTTTCAGAAATTATTGAAATTGTTTCGTAATTCGTTTGAGGGAGATTCATTAATGAAATTAAACAAATACATTGACCACACATTATTAAAACCTGATGCACAACAAGAACAAATCGAGGCTTTGATCGAAGAAGCGAAAGAATATGATTTTGCAAGTGTTTGTGTCCAACCGACCTGGGTCAACTTCGCTACAGAAGGACTTCGGGATTCAAATGTAAAAGTGTGTACAGTGATTGGTTTCCCTCTTGGCGCAAATACACCAGCTGTTAAAGCATTTGAAACTCAAAATGCCATCCAAAATGGAGCCGATGAGATCGATATGGTCATCAATATCGGTGCCTTGAAATCAAAAAATCTGACATTAGTAGAAGAGGACATTCAGGCTGTTGTAGATGCAAGTGGTGATCGCTTGGTAAAAGTGATAATCGAAACCTGCTTGTTAACTGAAACTGAAAAAGTAGTGGCTTGCCAGATTGCCAAATTGGCAGGAGCAGACTTTGTCAAAACTTCAACTGGTTTCTCTACTGGAGGAGCAACTGTTGAGGATGTTGCCCTCATGCGCCAGGTTGTTGGACCGGATATGGGAGTGAAAGCATCTGGAGGTACTCGTAGCTATGAGGATGCACAAGCCATGATCCAAGCGGGTGCTAACCGAATCGGCACTTCCTCTGGAGTAGCCATCATGAAGGGAGAAGTAGCCCATGGCGACTACTGAGTTGATTGACCTAGCTGTAAAAACAAGTGAGAATGCTTATGTACCTTATTCTCATTTTCCAATTGGAGCTGTTCTTGTGACAGATGAGGGGAAGATTTATACAGGCGTTAATGTTGAAAATGCGAGCTTCGGCTTGACCAATTGTGGCGAGCGGACAGCCATCTTTAAGTCTGTTTCAGAAGGAGAGCGTTCATTTAAGGAATTAATTATTTATGGTCAGACGGAAAAACCAGTTTCGCCCTGTGGTGCTTGTCGCCAGGTGATGGCTGAATTTTTCGAGCCAGACCTACCGGTTACTCTGGTAGCCAAAGATAAATCGACGGTCGTGATGACGGTCAAGGAATTGCTTCCATATTCCTTTACAGATCTTACCTAGTAGCTTCTGTAAAGGCGGTCTATTGACCCTTTCATTAATCCGCAACTTAGTTGCATATCTTATTTAGGAGGTTCAGAAATGAACAAGAAACAATGGTTAGGCCTAGGTCTAGTAACTGTCGCTGCAATCGGACTTGCTGCATGTGGAAATCGTGCGTCTCGCAAAGATTCTTCAGATGCAAAAACTGATTTAAAAGCTGCTATCGTTACTGACACAGGTGGTGTTGATGATAAATCATTTAACCAATCTGCATGGGAAGGTCTACAAGCTTGGGGTAAAGAAAACGGTCTTTCTAAAGATAACGGATTCACTTATTTCCAATCTACAAGTGAAGCAGATTTTGCAAATAACTTTAGCCAAGCTGCTACAAACGGCTACAAATTAGTTTACGGTGTTGGTTACAAACTTGCTCCAGCTGTTACAGCTGCTGCAGATGAAAATGCTGATATCAACTACGTTATCATTGACTCTGTTGTAGGCGACAAAAAGAACGTAGCATCTGCTGTTTTTGCGGATAATGAAGCTGCTTACCTTGCAGGGGTTGCTGCTGCCAAAACAACTAAGACTAACAAAGTTGGTTTTATCGGTGGAGCACGTGGTGAAGTTATCACTCGTTTTGAAAAAGGATTTGAAGCAGGCGTGAAGTCTGTAAACAAAGACATTTCAGTAGACGTACAATATGCTGAAGACTTCAACAACCCTGAAAAAGGTAGAACTATTGCAGCGACACAATACGCTGCAGGTGCAGACGTTATTTACCAAGCTGCTGGTGGTACGGGAGCTGGTGTCTTCAAGGAAGCAAAAGACTTGAACGAGAAGAAAAATGAAGACGAAAAAGTTTGGGTTCTTGGTGTAGACCGTGACCAAGTTGACGAAGGTAAATACACTTCAAAAGATGGTAAAGAATCTAACTTCGTATTGGCTTCTACTTTGAAACAAGTTGGTAAAACTGTTCAAGAAATCGCAACTCAAACTGCTGATGGCAAATTCCCAGGTGGAAAAGTGATCACATTTGGTTTGAAAGATGGTGGTGTTGATTTGACAACTTCTAATCTTTCTGAAGATGCTAAAAAAGCAGTAGAAGATGCTAAAAAACAAATTATCGATGGTAGTGTAAAAGCACCTGAGAAATAAAACCTTCCGGAAGCGATCCATCCTTCTTGGGTCGCTTTTTTATGAGGTGTTGGGACATTTTGTCTCAATAGAACTTACTAACTCGTTTAGCAGGTCCTACTGAAATAAAATATAGTTTTCTAGAAAGGAATATTCGAATGGCACACGAAAACGTCATTGAGATGCGTGAAATTACCAAAATCTTTGGTGAATTTGTCGCAAACGACAAAATCAACCTCGAATTGCGTAAAGGTGAAATTCATGCACTTCTTGGTGAAAATGGAGCTGGGAAATCAACCCTGATGAATATGTTGGCTGGTCTTTTGGAACCAACGAGCGGAGAAATTGTGGTCAATGGGAAGTCTGAAAAACTAGATTCTCCTTCAAAGGCTGCTTCCCTAGGGATCGGGATGGTTCACCAGCACTTCATGTTGGTGGAAGCTTTCACTGTTGCAGAAAATATCATTCTTGGTAGCGAAGTTACTAATAAAGGAGTATTAGATTTGAAAAAAGCTAATGCAGATATCCTTGAGTTATCAGAACGCTACGGCTTGGCTGTGGATCCTACAGCAAAGGTTGAAGATATTTCTGTTGGGGCTCAACAACGTGTAGAAATCCTGAAGACACTCTATCGCGGAGCTGATATTCTGATTTTCGACGAGCCTACTGCAGTGTTAACTCCTGCTGAAATTTTGGAGTTGATGGAAATTATGAAAACCCTTGTTAAAGAAGGGAAATCTATCATCCTTATCACTCACAAACTAGATGAAATTCGTGCCGTTGCAGACCGTGTCACAGTTATTCGTCGTGGTAAATCTATTCAAACCGTTGGTATCGAAGGTGCTACCAATAAAGATTTGGCAGAAATGATGGTTGGGCGCTCAGTTTCTTTCGTAACAGAAAAAGAAGAAGCACAGCCTAAAGAAGTGGTTCTTGCAATTTCTGACTTAGTCGTGAATGAAAACCGTGGTGTTCCTGCGGTCAAAGAGCTATCTCTTGATGTTCGCGCAGGCGAAATTGTCGGGATTGCAGGGATTGATGGGAACGGTCAGAGTGAATTGATCCAGGCTATTACCGGACTTCGCAAAGTCAAATCAGGTAGTATCAAAATTAAGGGACAAGAAGTTGTTGGCCTTTCCCCACGTAAGATTACTGAAATGAATGTCAGCCACGTTCCTGAAGATCGTCATCGTGATGGTCTTGTGCTCGAAATGATGCTTTCTGAAAACATCGCACTTCAAACTTACTACAAAGAACCACTTAGCAAAAATGGTGTCTTGAATTACAATCAAATCAATTCCTATGCCCGCAAGTTGATGGAAGAATTTGACGTTCGTGCAGCTAACGAGATTGTGCCAGCAAGTGCTCTATCAGGAGGAAACCAACAAAAGGCCATTATTGCTCGTGAAGTTGATCGGAATCCAGATTTGTTGATTGTTAGCCAACCGACACGTGGATTGGACGTTGGTGCGATTGAGTACATCCATAAACGTTTGATTGGTGAACGTGATAAAGGGAAAGCCGTCCTCGTTGTCAGCTTCGAATTAGATGAAATTCTAAATCTATCAGACCGGATTGCTGTTATTCATGATGGAAAAATCCAAGGTATTGTGAAGCCATCTGAGACCAACAAACAAGAACTTGGTATTCTAATGGCTGGTGGAGAAATCAAGGAGGCTTCAAATGAATAAAAATACAAGACAAATTGCTATTCCTTTTATTTCTGTAATCCTAGGAATCATCCTCGGAGCCATTATCATGTGGATCTTTGGTTATGATGCTCTTTGGGGTTATGAAGAACTCTTCAAGACAGCTTTTGGTTCCATTAAAAATGTGGGTGAAATTTTCCGTACAATGGGGCCGCTGATTTTGATCGCTCTCGGATTTGCGGTAGCCAGTCGAGCTGGATTTTTCAATGTCGGCTTACCAGGACAAGCCTTAGCTGGTTGGATTGCGGCAGTATGGTTTGCTTTGTCCTTCCCAGATATTCCGCGTATCCTAATGATTCCTTTGACGGTCCTTGTGGCTGCAATTGCCGGCGGTCTCATTGGTTTGATTCCAGGACTTCTGCGAGCATTTTTGGGGACAAGTGAAGTCATCGTTACTATTATGATGAACTACATCGTACTGTTTGCTGGAAATGAAATTATCCGGAACTTCCCTAAAAAGTTCATGGTCGATTCTGAATCCAGTATTACAGTCGGGGCAAATGCAAGTTATCGCTTAGGCTTTCTGACGGAATTGACTAAATCACGGATGAATATCGGTATCTTTATCGCCTTGATTGCTGTTGCAGTTATTTGGTTCATTATTAAGAAAACAACACTTGGTTTTGAGATCCGTTCCGTTGGTCTCAACCCGAATGCTTCAGACTATGCAGGGATGTCAGCTAAACGCACCATCATTCTTTCTATGGTGATTTCAGGTGCCCTCTGTGGAATCGGTGGAGCTGTAGAAGGGATTGGTACCTTCCAGAACGTTTATGTTCAAGCTGGTTCCTTGGCTGTTGGATTTAATGGGATGGCAGTGGCTCTGCTTGCTAGCAATTCCCCTATTGGGATTGTCTTTGCTGCTTTCTTGCTTGGAACCTTGCAAACAGGTGCGCCAGGTATGACCACAGCGACTATTCCACCAGAACTTGTCAATATTGTGACAGCTTCGATCATCTTCTTTGTAAGTGCTCACTATATTATCGAAAAATACATCAAGCCTAAAAAACAAATGAAAGGAGTAGAGTAAGGATGAATATTGTTGCTATACTAACGATTCTTGTATCGAATATGCTGGTCTATGCTGCTCCCCTCATTTTCACTAGTATCGGAGGTGCCTACTCCGAACATGCTGGTGTCGTTAATGTCGGTTTGGAAGGGATCATGGTTATGGGAGCTTTCACAGGAGTCGTGTTTAACTTGACTTTTGCTGGCTCTCTTGGAGGCATGACAATCTGGTTATCTCTCCTTGCAGGTGGTTTGGTTGGTCTTATTTTCTCTGCTATCCATGCGGTAGCGACTATTAACTTCCGTGCTGACCATGTGGTGAGTGGTACGGTATTGAACTTGTTGGCTCCGGCCTTAGCCGTCTTCTTGGTTAAAGCCATCTACGGAAAAGGTCAAACCAACAATATCGATTTGTCATTTGGTAAGTTTGATTTTCCTTTCTTGTCTGATATCCCTGTCATTGGTGATATCTTCTTCAAGAATACTAGTTTAATGGGATATGTAGCGATTGGATTTTCATTTGTAGCATGGTTTATCATGTTTAAGACGAAATTCGGTCTTCGCCTACGCTCAGTTGGTGAACACCCACAAGCTGCGGATACTCTCGGTATCAATGTTTACCTCATGCGTTACTATGGTGTGCTCATCTCTGGATTCTTAGGAGGAGTTGGTGGTGCCTTGTATGCACAATCTGCTTCTGTCAATTTCTCTGCAACTACCATTGTGGGACCAGGATTTATCGCCCTAGCGGCCATGATCTTTGGTAAATGGAGTCCAATCGGTGCCATGCTATCCAGTCTATTCTTTGGACTTTCACAAGCCTTGGCGGTTGTGTCTACGCAGATTCCTTTCCTTGCCCATATTCCAGGAGTTTACCTTCGTATTGCTCCGTATGTATTGACCATCATCGTCTTAGCAGCCTTCTTTGGTAAGTCGGTTGCACCGAAAGCAGATGGTGTGAACTACATCAAATCGAAATAAAAGCCTCCCTTATGGAGAAAGAAAGCACGAGTCATTCGGACTCGTGCTTTTTTGTGCTTATGGATTGGTTTGCATTTCTGCAAGTAGGTTTTCAGCTGTCGTAGTCGGTAAGATCCGCAGCCGTTTTAGTGAGTAGAGACCATCGTCTAGACTAGCTAGTCCATTATTGGTCGTTAAGCCCATTTTGTAGCCATTGTTTTTTGCTAGTTCCATGGTGACGTCAGAGTAGCGACCGGCTGGGTAGACAATGGTAGTAGTAGTTTGGTTGAGTTTGTTGTCTAGTACTTGTTTGGAATTTGATAGTTCAGATTCCTGACGAGAGCTATCTGATTGGGCTAAGTCTGGGTGAGATACCGTATGACTTTCAAAGGTCATACCTTGCGCTTTCATTTCTTTGATCTGATCGAAGGTTAAAACACTGGGTCTTTCTTCGTCAGAAAAAGAAGTAATGATATTGTTGGTTGCGGTCATTTGGTATTTTTGTAGGAGAGGATAGACAATGGTATAAAAGTCAGCAATTCCATCATCAAAGGTCAACCAAACGACTTTTCTCCCTTCAGGTAGTTCATTTTTAGTAAGTGCCCGATAAGCTTCTTCAGGCGTCAAGGTATAGTAACCAGCTTCTTTAAGAGCTTTGAGATGACTTTCAAAGGTTTCAGGTGCCACGATGAGATTCGCATTGGCTTCTTCAGAGGGAGCCATCGTGTGAACAGCGTGGTACATGAGAATAGGGATTTTTACAGGTTGATCTTGTTTTACCCATTTAGTAGTAGAGCCTTGCTGCTTCGTAGACTGGCTTGTATTTGTTTCTTCCTGCCTCATAGTCTGACTTGTATTTGTTTCTTGCTTGTCAGCAACGGGAGTGCTAGGACCCCGTTTCAATAGGAGAAAGCCTAAAATGAAGATGCAAGATAGCAGAAAAGCATTTAAAATAAGTAGTAAGCGTATTTTCTTTGGTACACGTCTTTTTCGGTGATTCATAGAGACCCCTTTCTAACTCATTATCATTATATCATAGGGGCAGGAAATCTCTTCAAGACAAAGTTACAAATGGAGTAAAATTTTGGGGAATCTCCTTGACTTTTGAAGGAATGGCTTGCTAGTAGGTTTAGTGAGAAGATTTAAATCAGAGAAAGTAGAGTTCTTGTAGAGGAAGAAGGCCATAGAACTAGTCAGAAGGGGTTTGTTTTTGATATAATAGACTATATTAGATTTTTAAGGAGACCAACATGTCTGTTAAAATTGCCTTACTGGGATTTGGTACTGTTGCCAGTGGCGTACCATTTTTATTAAAAGAAAACCACGAGAAGATCAGCCAAGCTGCTCAAGATGAGATTAAGATTGCTAAGGTCTTGGTTCGCGATGATGCGGAAAAAGAAAGCTTGCAAGTGGCTGGCCATGACTATAACTTTGTGACCAATGTAGATGAGATCATTGAAGACAAGGACATTGCCATCGTGGTCGAGTTGATGGGCCGTATCGAGCCAGCGAAAACCTTTATCACCCGTGCTCTGGAAGCTGGTAAGCATGTGGTTTCTGCTAACAAAGACCTTCTTGCCGTTCATGGAAGTGAATTGCTAGAGATTGCTAAAAAACACCAAGTAGCCCTCTATTATGAAGCTGCTGTGGCTGGTGGAATTCCAATCCTTCGCACCTTGGTGAATTCTTTGGCCTCAGACAAGGTGACCAAAGTGCTTGGTGTTGTTAATGGGACATCCAACTTCATGATGACAAAAATGGTCGAAGAAGGATGGACTTATGAAGATGCTTTAGCAGAAGCGCAACGCCTAGGATACGCTGAAAGTGATCCAACCAATGACGTCGAAGGGATCGATGCTGCCTACAAGATGGTAATCTTGAGCCAATTTGCCTTTGGGATGAACATCCAATTTGATCAAGTGGGTCATAAAGGAATCAGCCAGATCACTCCACAAGATGTCTCGGTCGCTCAAAGTCTTGGCTATGTCATCAAGCTGGTCGGATCCATTGTTGAAACAGAGTCAGGGATTGCAGCAGAAGTGACGCCAACCTTCCTTCCAAAAGAACATCCGCTTGCTAGCGTGAACGACGTTATGAATGCGGTCTATGTGGAATCGATCGGGATTGGTGAGTCTATGTACTACGGACCAGGTGCTGGTCAAAAACCAACTGCGACAAGTGTCGTAGCTGATATTGTGCGCATTGTCCGTCGTCTAAAAGAAGGAACGATCGGTAAAGCCTTCAATGAATACAGCCGCCCTCTTCAATTGGCTAAACCAGAAGATGTGAAAAATAACTACTATTTCTCAATCAAGGCACCAGATGCGACTGGTCAAATCTTGCGTCTTGCGGAGATCTTTAATGCAGAAGGAGCTTCCTTCAAGCAAATCCTCCAAGAAGACTCAGATGGCAACTATGCAAGCGTCGTGATCATTACTCACCAAGTTAACCAGACACAATTCAAGAACTTGGTTGAAAAACTGGATTCAGAGCCGAATTTCGAACTCTTGAATACCTTTAAAGTATTGGGAGAATAAGATGAGAATTACAGTACCAGCGACTAGTGCCAATGTAGGGCCAGGATTTGATTCTGTTGGGATTGCTGTTTCTAAGTATTTGACCATTGATGTGCTAGAAGCGCAAGAAAATTGGTGGATTGAACACGATTTAGGAGAGGAGATTCCAAACGATGAAGAGAATCTCTTGCTTCAGACTGCTCTCCAAGTCTCATCTGCTTTGCCTCCTCATCGTCTCAAGATGACCAGTGAAGTGCCTTTGGCGCGTGGTTTGGGGTCATCCAGCTCTGTTATCGTAGCAGGGATTGAGTTGGCCAATCAACTGGGCAAATTATCCCTAAGTGATGAAGAAAAACTAGAAATTGCGACAAAAATCGAAGGTCATCCGGATAACGTAGCGCCAGCCATTTTTGGAAATCTGGTCGTAGCAAGCTATGTGGATCAGCAGACCAATCATTTGCTCCTTGCCTTCCCTGAATGTACTTTGGTAGCCTTTGTTCCCAATTACGAACTCAAGACCAGCGATAGTCGAAATGTCCTTCCAAGTGAGTGGACTTACAAGGAGGCTGTTGCAGCTAGCTCAATCGCAAACGTGGCCATTGCTGCCCTTGCTAAGGGAGACTTAAGAGTCGCAGGAAAAGCTATTGAAGCAGATCGCTTCCATGAACGCTACCGCCAACAGTTGGTTGTAGAGTTCCCTCAGGTGAAAGAAGTTGCACATCAACACGATGCTTATGCCACTTACCTTTCTGGTGCAGGGCCAACTATCATGACCTTGCTCCCTGTTGAACATGCAGAAGCCTTTGTCAAAGACTTGGAATCTAAGGGTTTAAATGGTCAGGTCTTCTCTTTGAAAATTGACACAACTGGTGTGAAGGTAGAGAAGAGTGAATCTTGATTTAATGAAAAAAATGATTAGATAGGCTAAATTAGTCTATCTAATTTTATTTATCTATGATAAAATAGTTCTATAAATTATTTGTCTATCAAATTATTTTAGGATAATAAACAATTATTCGAAAGATAGATAGAATTGTAAAGGAGATTGTAATTCTAATGAAAGACTTTGAACGTCATCAACTTGCTACGGAACTTGGATTCCAGTATGATCCTGAAACTTCATCTATTTATGGGGAAAATTCTGGCTATTTCTTCTTACTGAGTGAAACTGACACAAAAAATGTTTTTACCATTGCACTTTCTGTGTCGCGTGATGATGCAGAAGAAGCAGCTGCTCAATTGCATCAAATGGTGAAAGACTCTTCTGTTTTGAAGAGCATTAGCCTCAACCAATATGTCACAACTTTCACTGTAAAAGCTGGAATGACTAAAGCAAAAACGATTGAAAACATTCGTCAAGCCTTAACAGAAATTCTGCAATTTTTGCAAACCAATGGCTTCTACACTGTTTGTGGTCACTCTGGTGAAAAAGGACCGATTGGTCTCTACCAGATTGGAGATTCCCTCTTCTTGATGAACGAAGAGAGCTTCCAAACTGTCAGTTCCCAACTAAAAATTGAAACAGATTCATATAATAGTCAGAAAGAAAATGTCCTCCTTGGAACTGTCGGTGCCTTTATTGGTGCCATTATTGGAGGAGCTGTTACTCTTTTCATTGCTCGCCTCGGCTACGTAGCTTTTTATGCTGGTTTTATCCTTGGCATTTGTGTTGTCAAAGGTTATGAAATCTTAGGGAAGAAATTTAGTAAACTTGGAGCAGTTATTTCTAGCATTCTCTTGTTAGTCACTATCGTTCTCGTGCACCAATTTGACTACGCTTTAGAAGCAGTTAAACAACTTGGAGTCGACTTTAGTGATGGATTTGATTTGATCAATAACCTTGTTCTAAGTGGACAAACTCCTGATAATTACTTCTTTAACTTCTTCATGTTGGCAGTCTTTACCATTATTGGGGGTGGGGTTGCGATTAGCTCAGCCTTGTCCACTCATAAAACACGTGGCATTGCACGTAAGATTGGCTAATTCAATTAACCATTGTTAAAAAAATTTAAAACAGAATCAGTCTTTTGGCTGCTTCTGTTTTTTTACTTCTGAGTCGAAAAGTGGGCTGGTTTTTGTTATAATGGATAAGATAACGTATAGAAGAGAGTTGTGAGATGGAAATCCTAAAGCAAATCAAAGAGGAGTTGGCTGGTATTGAGATTTTGTTCAATGAGCCACTCAAACAATACACCTATACCAAGGTCGGAGGAGCGGCAGATTATTTGGCCTTTCCTCGCAATCAATATGAATTAAAACGAATTGTCACCTTTGCCAATGCACAGGAGATTCCTTGGATGGTCTTGGGAAATTCTTCCAATATTATCGTCCGTGACGGTGGGATTGAAGGTTTTGTGATCATGTTTGATCATTTCCATGACGTCCGGGTCAATGGCTATGTGATTGAAGCAGAGGCGGGTGCTAAGCTGATCGATGTGACTCACGTAGCCCGCTACCATAGCTTGACAGGCTTTGAATTTGCTTGTGGGATCCCTGGAAGCATTGGTGGTGCTGTCTATATGAATGCTGGTGCCTATGGTGGGGAGATTGCCCATATTCTCCAATCGTGTAAGGTCTTGACGTCAGAAGGAGAAATTAAAACCTTAACAGTAGAAGAATTAGCTTTTGGCTATCGCCATTCCAAGATCCAAGAAACCGGTGACGTAGTTATTTCGGCTAAATTTGCCTTAGCACCTGGTAATTATGATCAGATCGATCAAGAAATGGCTCGTTTGACGCATTTGAGAGAGATGAAACAACCCCTCGAATACCCGTCTTGTGGCTCTGTCTTCAAGCGTCCAGTCGGGCATTTTGCGGGACAGTTGATCAGTGAAGCTGGACTGAAAGGGCATCGAATTGGTGGTGTGGAGGTTTCTGAAAAGCATGCCGGCTTTATGATCAATGTCGATCATGGTACTGCCAAAGATTATGAAGATTTGATTGCCCATGTCATTGCGACAGTTGACAAATCAGCTGGGGTGACCTTGGAGCGAGAAGTCCGTATTATTGGGAAAGTTTAACGGTTCGAGATGGAATAGGGGCTACTCTAGGGTAGACCCTTCCTACTTTAGAAGGGGGGTGAGTGCCTATCGATACCGAAAATAGGTGGGGCAGTCTTATAAGTCCCCGAGAGGTGTTGGTGGCCTGACGAGTCTGCTCGTCAGCCTATGAGACTAGTTGGTTGGTCTCAGAAGGAAACGCATGAAAAAGAAGGAATTTATGTGAATTGAAAAAACCAATTATTGAGTTTAGAAATGTCTCAAAAGTATTTGAAGACAGTGATACAGTGGTTCTCAAAGATATCAACTTTGAGTTGGAAGAAGGGAAATTCTATACCCTCCTCGGTGCTTCAGGATCTGGTAAATCAACGATTCTGAATATCATTGCTGGTTTATTAGACGCTTCGACAGGAGATGTCCTCTTGGATGGTGTTCGGATCAATGATGTACCGACTAATAAACGGGACGTCCATACCGTCTTCCAATCCTATGCCCTTTTCCCACACATGAATGTGTTTGAGAATGTTGCTTTCCCCCTCCGTTTGAAGAAAGTTGACAAGGCTGAAATCGAGAGACGCGTGACTGAAGTCCTCAAGATGGTGCAATTAGGAGGCTTTGAGAAACGTTCCATCCAGAAACTTTCTGGTGGTCAACGCCAGCGGGTAGCCATTGCCCGGGCGATTATCAATGAACCGCGAGTAGTTCTCTTGGATGAGCCCTTGTCTGCCCTCGACTTGAAGTTGCGGACTGACATGCAGTATGAGCTTCGTGAATTGCAACAACGCTTGGGTATTACCTTTGTTTTTGTAACCCACGACCAGGAAGAAGCGCTAGCCATGAGTGACTGGATCTTTGTCATGAACGAAGGAGAAATCGTCCAATCAGGGACGCCAGTCGATATCTACGATGAGCCCATTAACCATTTTGTTGCGACCTTTATCGGTGAGTCCAATATCCTTCCAGGGATCATGATCGAGGACTATCTAGTAGAATTCAACGGCAAACGCTTTGAGTCGGTCGATGGAGGGATGAGACCAAACGAACCGGTCGAAGTCGTCATTCGTCCTGAGGACTTGCGAATCACCCTGCCTGAAGAAGGTAAGCTCCAGGTGAAGGTGGATACCCAACTGTTCCGTGGGGTTCACTATGAAATCATCGCTTATGATGAATTGGGCAATGAGTGGATGATCCACTCAACCCGTAAGGCTATCGTAGGTGAGGAAATCGGTCTGGACTTTGAGCCAGAAGACATCCACGTCATGCGTCTCAATGAAACGGAAGAAGAGTTCGATGCTCGGATCGAAGAGTATGTCGAAGTGGAAGAGCAAGAAGCTGGATTGATCAATGCCATCGAGGAGGAAAGAGATGAAGAAAACAACCTCTAACCTCTTTGTGGTTCCCTACTTTCTCTGGATCCTCCTCTTTGTCTTGGCTCCTGTAGCCTTGATCATTTGGCAATCCTTTGTCAATGTCCAGGGGCAAGGTTCCTTAGAGAATTACCAAACCTTTTTTACAGCGCAGAATTGGACCTACCTCAAGATGAGTTTTAACTCCATTCTCTATGCTGGAATCGTCACCTTTGTGACGCTCTTGATTTCTTACCCGACAGCTTATTTTTTGACCCAGCTTAAGCACCGCCAGCTCTGGCTCATGCTGATTGTCCTTCCGACCTGGGTCAACCTCTTGCTCAAGGCTTATGCCTTTATCGGGATCTTTGGTCAAGGGGGATCTATTAACCAATTCTTGAGCTTTATCGGAATCGGTCCGCAACAAATCCTTTTTACGGACTTTTCTTTCATCTTTGTCGCTAGTTACATTGAGTTGCCTTTTATGATTCTTCCTATCTTCAATGTCTTAGATGATTTGGATCCAAATCTCATCAATGCTAGCTATGACCTAGGAGCTAATAAGTGGGATACCTTCCGTCGGGTAGTCTTCCCGCTGTCTATGAATGGGGTTCGCTCTGGTGTCCAATCAGTCTTTATCCCAAGTTTGAGTCTCTTCATGTTGACGCGTTTGATCGGAGGAAACCGAGTGATTACGCTGGGGACTGCCATCGAGCAACACTTCCTCACAACGCAAAATTGGGGAATGGGATCCACCATTGGGGTGGTCTTGATCCTTGCTATGCTCTTAGTCATGTGGGTAACGAGAGAAAGGAGTGAACGATGAAAAAGATTTCACGTATCTATTTAGGATTGATTTTCCTTCTCCTTTATCTGCCAATCTTATACTTGATTGCCTATGCCTTTAATGCTGGCGGGGATATGAATGCTTTTACAGGCTTTACCTTGGAGCATTTCCAAAGTCTCTTTGAGGATACTCGTCTCATGTTGATCCTCTCACAGACCTTCCTCTTGGCCTTCTTATCAGCCTTGATTGCGACCATTATCGGGACCTTTGGAGCGATCTATATCTACCAATCTAAGAAGAAGTTTGAAGGACCATTTTTGTCCATCAATAACATCCTCATGGTAGCACCTGACGTGATGATCGGGGCTAGCTTCCTGATCCTCTTTACGACCATCAAGTTCCAGCTGGGCTTTGCTTCTGTCTTGATGAGTCACGTGGCCTTTTCTATTCCAATTGTGGTCTTGATGGTCTTGCCACGCTTGAAAGAAATGAACCGTGATATGGTCAATGCGGCCTATGACCTAGGAGCTACTCAGGTACAGATGTTGAAGGAAATCATGCTTCCTTATTTGACACCTGCCATCATCGCTGGTTACTTTATGGCCTTTACCTATTCCTTGGATGACTTTGCGGTGACCTTCTTTGTCACAGGGAACGGCTTTACCACCTTGTCTGTTGAGATCTACTCACGGGCTCGTCAAGGGATTTCGTTGAATATCAATGCCCTTTCTGCCTTGGTCTTCCTCTTCAGTATCTTACTGGTGGTCGGCTATTACTTCATCACTAGAGAGAAGGAGGAGACAGTATGAAAAAACTCTATTCATTCTTGCTAGGGATTGTCGTGGTCATCCTCGTGTTAGCGGGACTAAGTGCCCGTCTTGAAGCCAAGACCAATCCAAAAGACAGTGACAAGTTGGTCATCTACAACTGGGGAGACTATATCGATCCAGAATTGCTCAAGGAATTTACCAAGGAGACAGGCATTCAAGTCCAATACAATACCTTTGATTCCAATGAAGCTATGTACACCAAGATCAAGCAAGGTGGGACGGCTTACGATATTGCCATCCCAAGTGAATACATGATCGCCAAGATGATGGACGAAAACTTGCTTGAAAAGTTGGATAAGTCTAAATTGAAAGGCTTAGACAATATCGACCCACGCTTCTTGAACTTGGATTTTGATCCAGACAATCAGTATTCAGTTCCTTACTTCTGGGGGACTCTTGGTATCATTTACAATAGCAAGATGGTAGATAAGGCTCCAGAACACTGGGCGGATCTATGGAGACCAGAGTATAAGAATGACATCATGATGTACGATGGAGCGCGTGAGGTCATGGGGATTGGACTCAATAGCTTAGGCTATAGTCTCAACTCCAAGGATCCTCAGCAATTACAAGAGTCTGTTGATAAGCTTTATACCTTGATGCCTAATATTAAGGCCCTTGTAGCCGATGAAATGAAAGGCTACATGATCCAAAACAATGCGGCTATTGGGGTGACCTTCTCCGGTGAAGCTCGTCAAATGCTGGATGCCAATGAGGACCTTCGTTACGTCGTCCCATCAGAAGCCAGCAACCTTTGGTTTGATAATATTGTCATTCCAAAGACCGTGAAGAATAAAGAAGCAGCTTATGCCTTTATCAACTTCATGCTTCGCCCAGAAAATGCATATAAGAATGCTCTCTATGTCGGTTATTCCACACCGAACAAAGAAGCTAAGAAGATGCTACCAGAAGAGGTCCAAGAGGACCAGGCCTTCTACCCAAGTGATGACACTCTAAAGAACTTAGAAGTCTATGAACAACTTGGTAAGAAGTGGTTGGGCGTCTATAACGACCTTTACCTACAAGTGAAGATGTATCGGAAGTAGGAAAAAGTCCTATAAAAGTTAAAGCAAGTTTCCAACGGTAAAAAACCGGATTGAAACTTGCTTTTTTGTGTGAAAAGAGGGTATGGGCTTTTATGAAAGTTTTAAATCAGAATTGAACTAGAAATAAGGCCTTAAATATAGTATAATGAAGTGATATGCTTAGAAGGGAAAGTATAAGGATTGAGAACTTCAGAATTGCTAATTATTATTCCTGCTTATAATGAAAGTGGAAATATTGAAAAGACAATCAAGATGATTAAAGAACATACGCCTAAATTTGATTATGTGATTATCAATGATTGCTCTACAGATCATACACTTGAAATCTGTAGAAAAAATGATTTTAATGTTATCGATTTGCCTATTAATTTAGGAATAGGTGGTGCTGTACAAACTGGCTATCAATATGCAGTTAGTCACGGTTACCAATATGCTGTCCAAGTGGATGGGGACGGTCAACATAATCCAGAATTTATTAAAAACATGTTAGGAGTTCTTCAAGAACGACAAGTGAACATGGTGATTGGTTCACGTTTCATCGAGAATCAAGGTTTTCAATCTTCTTTCCTACGTAGAATTGGAATTACATTTTTTGAAAAATTAATCAAGCTTTTGACTGGTCAAAAGGTAACAGATCCTACATCTGGTTTGCGGGTGGTTGATCGAAAAGTGATCGAAGAATTTGCTAAGCAATATCCAAGTGATTATCCAGAACCAGAGACGATTGTGTCCCTGTTAACCTCAGGATATTCAGTAGCAGAAGTGCCTGTATTAATGAACGAACGAGAGCACGGGGAATCATCTATCACATTAAGCAAATCTGTTTACTATATGATTAAAGTGACAATGGCTATGTTATTGGCTAGAATCGGTGGAGGATATAAGAAATAACATGTTAAATATTTGGTTGACCATTATTGTAATTGTTTTTATAGTTTATATTCTGAGACTAGTTGCAAAGAAGCTCGTTGAAATGAGAAATGTTATTTCTTGGCTTATTCTTTGCTTGCTTTCGTTGCCAGTTATTTGGTTTCCTGATTTGATTGGAGCAATATCTGAATTTCTTGGGATTCAGACATTAAGTAACTTTGTTTTTCTATTAAGTACTTTTTTATTAATTTTTTTAATATTTTCATTAACTCGTACTGTATCAAAGCAATCAGTACAGATTAAGAAATTGTCACAAACAATCGCCTTATTAAAAAGTGAGAATGAAAATGAACAATAAAGCAAATAGGAGTGTCTATTTTTGGAATTTTGCTGGGAATATAGCAGCGGCTGCAGTTTCTATATTGTATTTGATTATTGTCTCTCGTTATACTTCCGCAAGTGATGCTGATAATTTTAGTTTAGCTTATGCAATCGGGAATCTCTGGATTGTCATTGGTATGTTTCAAGTAAGAAATTATCAGGCGACTGACTTGAAAGAAGCATACTCGTATTTGGAATACTGGTTAACTAGGGTTATTACAGTTTGTTTGATGTTAGTTACATTATTTCCATATTTACTTTTTAGTGGAAATAATGTTGGAAAAGGGGATTTATTTTTAATTATAATCCTAACGGTGCTTTATCGTTCTTGTGATGCTTTTTCTGATTTATTCCAAGGGTTATTTCAACAACACGAACGTTTAGATATTGCAGGGAAATTAATGGTGCTCCGTTATGGTTCGAGCACGATCATTCTCCTAATTAGTTTGTTACTTTCAAATTCTTTAATTTTTTCTTTAATTTGTTTATGTTTTTTTAATGTTCTTTTTGTTTTTGGGGGTGATTACGTCCAATCCAAACAAATTAGAACGATACCTTTTAATCAGATTTCATCTGTTACATTTAGGCAATCAATTAGTATCATGAAAACTTGCCTTCCCTTGTTTGTTAACGGCTTTTTATTGGTATATGTTTTGAATTATCCAAAACAAGTGATTGATAAATTGTTAGTCGAGGGTGTATTACGTGAAGGTGCTCAAAGAGACTTCAGTATTCTATTCATGCCTGTTTTCTTTATGAGTTTATTTGTATTAGCATTAAGACCTTTAATTACCGATTTGGCAAAACAATGGTCAGAAAAAAGATTTCATACGTTTAATGCTATGATTCGAAAGATTTTATTATTGCTTATGATTTTGGGACTGGTAGTATCAATACTGGCCTATTTGATAGGGATTCCTATTTTGAATATTATAAGTGGTATTGATTTGTCAAATTATAGTTTATTACTTACTATTTTAGTACTTTCCGGCTTTTTATATTCTATAGCTTCTGTCATAGGTGATTTTTTAATTATATTGAGGAAACAAGTCTATCTACTCTATGTTTATATCGCAATGGCGTTGTTGACAAATCTTCTTACGCCTCTAGCAATGAGGGAGTTTGGATTGTTTGGAGCAGGGCTTAGTTTTGTTATGGTTATGCTATTTTACACAGTTGCGAGTTGGATTGTCTTTGTAATTATGAGAAGGAAGGAGATTCAAAAATATGAATCAGTGGAATGATCATACATTTGTAATCTGTGCTTATGGGGATAGTCCTTTTTTAGAGGATTGTATAAAATCGTTATTAAGCCAAACCGTAAAAAGTAATATCATTTTGTATACTTCTACTCCAAGTGTATTTATCGAAAGTATTTGCCAAAAATATGCTATTCCTTTTAATACAAGTGTTGGTGGTGGAATTGGGAAAGATTGGAATAATGCTTTATCTTTTGTTACTACTCAATATGCTACAATAGCCCATCAAGATGATTATTATGAGCCAACTTATTTAATGGAAATTCAAGAGAGGATAAAGAAGCATCAAGATGCTATCATTCTTTATTCTGATTATTTTGAAGAAAAAAATGGAGAGGTCATTAAACCGACTTCAAATCTAAAAATCAAATCATTAATGTTAAAAACAATCTCATTATTCCCTAAAACTAAGTGGTGGAGAAATCGTATTCTTGCTTTTGGAAATCCGATTTGTTGCCCTGCTGTAACCTATAATTTAGAATTGGTTAAGGGCTTTAGATTTGATGAGGAATGGAGAGTTAGTCTAGATTGGCTTGCCTGGTACCATTTGGCTAAATTTGATGGCAGATTTGTATATGTTCCAAAGAAATTAATGTGCCATCGTATTCATGAAGATTCTGAAACGAGTAATACCATTAGTGATAATACTCGAACGAAGGAAGATTACATGATGTTTAATCTTTTTTGGCCAAAAGGATTAGCGAAATTGATAAATCGTTTTTATAAAAAGAGTCAGGATACAAATGGTTAAAGATTGCGTGCTCGAGGTTTAATAACGATATATAAGTTTGGATATCTTAATTATTTGCAAAACTATGGGTTATATTAAAATATATAAAGGATAAGATTGTGAAAGAAGCGCCTAAGATTAGTGTCATTATTCCAGTATATAATGCAGAATTATATCTCAAAAGATGTATAGATTCAGTTTTGAATCAAAGTTTTAAATCATTTGAAATTATTGCAATTGATGATGGTTCAAAGGATAATTCGTTCAAAATATTGAATGAATACCAACAATTTTCTCCAAGTATTAGAATTTTGAGTCGGGAAAATCAAGGTGCAGCCTATACTAGAAATGAAGGTATCAAGCTCGCAAAAGGTGAATTCATCATGTTTATCGACAGTGATGATTACATAAACCCAGACTACTTGCAGGTGTTTTATGATGAAATATCAAGTGGGATAGATGATGCGGTTATTGGTGGACTTCAGAGAGTAAACCAAGATGGTAAACAACTATTTTCTATCCAATTGGGTAAAGATAAATGGTCGAAATACAGATCAATTTCACCATGTGCTCGCATCTATAGAAAAAAATTTTTAGTAGATAACGAACTTTCTTTTCCAGATATTCCGCTGGCTGAGGACTTGTTATTCAGCTTAACGGTATATACAAAATCTGAAAATATAAGAACTATCCCATATTGTGGATATAATTGGTTTTACAATGAGAATAGTGCATCTAATACATTAAATAAAGGATTTAACCCAAATTTAGATATCAAGAATGTACTTGATAAAATTGCAGCGATTATACCTAAAGATTTTTCTGAAACTAAATTAGTTAAATTTTTTATAAAAAAATTTACTCTTTATTGGTTATTGGACGGTGGGAGACATTCCACAAGTGAGGAGTTTTTACGTCAATATAAAGAAATTAATGATTGGGTCAAGATAAATGGAATGAAGTCCACACTTTCTGTTTTTAATCGAGAAATTAGAGATGAGAGATTGATGGTTAAACTAGCTATCTTTACAATGAACATGATTGAAAAAGTCGGTTTATTAAAACTGTTTGCAAAACTGTATTGTAAAGGATAGTTAGAAAAATTATAGTTTACCGAAAAGATAATAGCAAATGTTAATAGGAGCAATGAATGGTTATATCAGTTGTAGTCCCGTGTTTTAATGAAGAAGAATCGATTCCATTATTTTATGAAGAAATGGAACGAGTTCGGATCTCCATGGGGGAAGAATTTGAATATATTTTTATTAATGATGGGTCTGCTGATAAAACTTTAGATGTTTTACGAGAACTCAATCTCTTAAATCCTTATGCTCATTATCTTTCTTTTTCACGAAACTTTGGGAAGGAAGCGGCTCTCTATGCAGGCCTCCAACATGCTACAGGAGATTACGTAACGGTCATGGATGTGGACCTACAAGATCCTCCAGAACTATTGATCGAAATGAAGCAGAAGTTGGATCAACAGCCAAATCTAGATTGTGTCGGAACCCGACGCGTAACTCGTGATGGGGAACCACCAATTCGTTCCTTCTTTGCACGAATGTTTTATAAATTGATTAATCATATCAGCCAAGTGGAAATGGTCGACGGGGCGCGTGATTTCCGTTTGATGCGTCGTCAAATGGTTGATGCGATACTTGAACTATCTGAGTACAATCGTTTTTCAAAAGGAATTTTCGCCTGGGTTGGATTTGAGACGGAATATCTAGAGTATAAAAATGTAGAGCGCGTGGCAGGAGAGACGTCTTGGAATTTTTGGTCCCTCTTCAAATACTCGATCGAAGGAATTGTCAATTTTTCTGATGCCCCACTAAATATTGCCTTTGTTGGTGGACTTTTATCTTGGATCTTGGCCTTTATCATGGTGATTCTGATCGTGATCCGTACCTTAGTCTTTGGAGATCCTACTTCAGGTTGGCCATCCCTTATGACAGTGATTCTATTCCTTGGAGGATTCCAATTATTGACCATTGGGATTTTAGGAAAATATATCGGAAAAATCTTCATGGAAACCAAGAAACGTCCAATCTATGTTATTAAAGAGAAAAGCAAGTAAAAAGCAGAAAACTTCTGCTTTTTTTGCTATAATGATAGAGAAAAAGCATTCGAAAGGAACGTAACATGATTTTAATTACAGGTGCAAATGGGCAACTTGGAACAGAACTTCGCCATTTGTTAGACGAACGAAATGAAGAATATGTAGCCGTTGATGTGGCTGAAATGGATATCACAAATGCAGAAAAAGTAGACGAGGTATTCGCTGAAGTGAAACCAACCTTGGTATATCACTGTGCTGCCTACACAGCTGTTGATGCTGCTGAAGATGAAGGAAAAGAGTTGGACTATGCCATCAATGTGACTGGTACAGAAAATGTAGCAAAAGCGTCTGAAAAACATGGTGCAACCTTAGTTTATATCTCAACGGACTACGTTTTTGATGGTAAAAAACCGGTGGGACAAGAATGGGAAGTAGACGATCAACCAGATCCTCAAACTGAGTACGGTCGTACAAAACGTATGGGAGAAGAATTGGTTGAGAAGCATGTTTCTAACTTTTATATCATCCGTACAGCTTGGGTCTTCGGGAACTACGGTAAGAACTTTGTCTTCACCATGCAAAATCTTGCCAAGACTCACAAAACACTTACAGTCGTCAACGACCAACATGGTCGTCCAACTTGGACACGTACTCTTGCTGAGTTCATGACTTATTTGGCTGAAAATCGTAAAGAATATGGTTATTACCACTTGTCTAACGATGCGAAAGAAGATACAACTTGGTATGACTTTGCAGTTGAAATCCTCAAAGATACGGATGTAGAAGTCAAGCCAGTTGATTCCAGCCAATTCCCAGCTAAAGCGAAGCGTCCGCTTAACTCAACGATGAGCTTGGCTAAGGCTAAGGCTACAGGGTTCGTCATTCCAACTTGGCAAGATGCCTTGAAAGAGTTTTACAAACAAGAAGTGAAATAAGAGAAAATTGAAGCGGCCCTCAAGGGTCGCTTTTCTGTTTGGATTAGGCAAAAAGCCTAGAAAATGGTATAATTGAATAGACTGTAAATTGGTAGAAAGGAAAATCTATGCAACATGTTTTTATTATCGGAAGTCGTGGGCTTCCGGCTCAATATGGCGGTTTTGAGACTTTTGTGGACCAATTGGTTTCGCATCAAGTGTCTTCAGATATCCAGTATCATGTTGCCTGCCTTTCTAATGATCAAGCTTATCAACATTTTGACTACAAGGGTGTCGATTGTTTTACCATTAAAGCCCCCAAGCTTGGGCCTGCGCGTGTCATTGCCTATGATATGGTGGCCATCAACTACGCCTTGAAGCTTATTAAGAAACAAGGAATTGAACAGCCGATTTTTTACGTCTTGGGCAATACAATCGGAGCCTTTGTGGCGCCTTTTGCGCGCAAGATCCATAAGATAGGCGGACGATTTTATATCAATCCAGATGGACTGGAGTGGAAGCGGGCCAAGTGGGCCAAGCCGATCCAAGCCTATCTCAAGTATTCTGAAAAGATCATGACGCGCCACGCTGACTTGGTGATATCTGACAACCCGGGTATTGAGTCTTATATCAAGGAAGCCTATCCTTGGTCCAAGACGACCTATATTGCCTACGGAACGGACTTGTCTCCAACCAGCCTGACCAGTCAGGATAATAAGGTCCGAGAATTCTATCAGAAATGGCAGACACAGGAGAAGAACTATTATTTGATCTTGGGCCGCTTTGTTCCAGAAAATAATTATGAGACTGCCATTCGTGAATTTATGGCCTCTTCCACCAAACGGGATTTGGTGATCATTTGTAACCAGGAAGGCAATCCTTATTTTGAAGAGTTGCGAGCTCGGACTGGATTTGATCAGGATCCACGCGTCAAGTTTGTAGGAACGGTCTATGATCAAGATCTCTTGAAGTATATCCGTAAAGAAGCCTTTGCCTATATCCATGGTCATGAAGTGGGCGGAACCAATCCTGGTCTCCTAGAGGCTCTTGCTCAGACGGATCTCAATTTAGTTTTAGGAGTCTCCTTTAACCAAACGGTCGCTAAGGATTCGGCTCAATATTGGACTAAAGAAACTGGAGATTTGGCGCATTTGATTGACCAGGTCGATCCTTTAGAAGACGTATCTGAATGGGGTCAACGAGCCAAGGCCAATATGAAGCAAAACTTTACCTGGGAAAAAATTGTAGGTGAGTACGAGGAATTATTCTTATCATGAAAGTAAATATCTTGTTGTCCACCTACAATGGTGAACAGTATCTAAAAGAGCAGGTCAAAAGTATCCAAGACCAGACTTATCAAGACTGGCAACTCTTGATCCGAGATGATGGGTCGACAGATGGGACGGTGGAGATCATTCAAGAGTTGGTGGCTCAGGATGAGCGCATTCGCTTTATCAACCAGGGAGCTATCGAAAATCTTGGTGTTATCAAGAGCTTCCATACGCTTCTGAAATATGAAAAAGCGGATCTTTATTGCTTCAGTGACCAAGATGATGTCTGGCTTCCTGAAAAGATTGCTCTTCAAGTAGCAGAAGCCGCCAAGCACCCTCAAGAAGTGCCTTTGCTGGTCTACACAGATTTAAAAGTGGTCGATGAAAACTTGAATGTTCAGCATGAGAGTATGATTCGCACCCAGTCTGATCATGCCAATACAGAACTGATTCAAGAGCTGACAGAAAATACGGTAACTGGCGGAGTGGCCATGATTAACCACGCGCTGGCGGAGTTATGGACAGGTCAAGAAAAACATGCCCTCCTTATGCATGATTGGTACTTGGCTTTGTTGGCAACTGCCTTTGGAAAGCTCATCTATATCGATCAGCCGACAGAATTGTACCGTCAGCACAGTAGCAATGTTCTGGGGGCTCGTACCCTTAGAAAACGGGTCAAAAACTGGGTTCGCCCTCATATTCTTTTTGCTAAGTATTGGAATCTCATTGAGTCCAGTCAAGAACAAGCAAAAAATCTATTGGATCTGCCTGTCAGTTCCCAAACTAAAGAAATCATTGAAAACTTTGTCACCATTATGGATGTTCCACTAAAAGAACGTCTGAGACGGATTCGTCAGTATGGTTACCGGAAGAACCGAGCTTTTCATACGGTTGTGTTTACCAGCTTGATTCTGACAAAGTTTGCATATCGAGGTAAAAAATAATGTTTGACGTTTTTAGTCAGAAAAATCGAATTTTATTACGAGAATTAATCAAAACAGACTTTAAATTACGTTACCAAGGATCAGCAATTGGTTATCTTTGGTCCATTTTGAAGCCCTTGATGACTTTTACGATCATGTATATTGTCTTCATCCGCTTCTTACGCTTAGGTGGAGATGTGCCCCATTTCCCAGTTGCCCTCTTGTTGGCCAATGTAATCTGGGGCTTCTTCTCAGAAGCAACCTCCATGGGGATGGTGTCGATCGTTAGTCGAGGCGACCTGTTGCGCAAGTTGAATTTCTCCAAACACATCATTGTTTTGTCTGCGATTTCAGGAGCAGCCATCAACTTTGTCATTAACCTGGTTGTCGTGTTGATTTTTTCATTCTTCAATGGGGTGACATTCTCTTGGACAGCTTTGATGGTGATTCCGCTATTCTTTGAGTTGTTCTTGATGGCGACAGGGTGTGCCTTGATCTTAGCGACATTTTTTGTTCGTTTCCGCGATCTTGGACAAGTTTGGGAAGTGCTCCTGCAAGCTGGATTGTATGCGACGCCAATTATCTACCCAATTACCTTTATCGCAGACCGCAATCCATGGGCGGCTAAGTTGGTCATGATGAATCCTTTGGCTCAAATTATTCAAGACATGCGTTATTTCTTGATTGATAAGGCCAACACCCCTGTCTGGCTTTTGGTGGAAAATAAGTTCTTGGTTCTGATTCCTTATGTCTTGCCAATTCTTATTTTTGTTGCTGGCTTTGCTTACTTTAACAAACATGCTAAGAAATTTGCGGAGATTCTCTAATGACAGATAAACAAATTGCAGTAAAAGTAGACCATGTCAGCAAGTACTTTAAGTTGCCAACAGAGGCAACTAATAGTCTTCGAACTGCTCTGGTCAATCGCTTCAAAGGAATCAAAGGATACAAAGAACAACATGTTCTTAAGGATATTTCTTTTGAAGTAGAAAAAGGAGATTTTTTCGGGATCCTCGGAAGAAATGGTTCTGGAAAATCAACTCTCTTGAAAATTATTTCTGAAATTTATGTGCCAGAAAAAGGTACCGTCACCATCGATGGGAAACTGGTGTCTTTTATCGAGCTTGGTGTGGGTTTTAACCCAGAACTGACAGGTCGAGAAAATGTCTACATGAACGGGGCCATGCTGGGCTTCTCAACAGCTGAAATTGATGCCATGTATGATGATATCGTAGACTTTGCCGAGTTGCATGAATTCATGAACCAAAAGCTAAAGAACTACTCATCAGGGATGCAGGTTCGTCTAGCTTTTTCGGTTGCGATTAAGGCCCAAGGGGATATCTTGATTTTGGACGAGGTCCTAGCAGTAGGAGACGAAGCCTTCCAGCGCAAGTGTAACGATTACTTCCAAGAACGCAAGAAATCAGGGAAAACCACGATCCTGGTTACCCATGATATGGGAGCCGTCAAGAAATATTGTAACAAGGCTGTTTTGATTGAAAATGGATTGGTGAAAGCCATTGGTGATCCCTTTGATGTTTCTGATCAATATAGTTTTGACAATTTGGAATCGAGTTCCCATCATAATGGAAATGAAGACGAGGGCTTGGTCACAGCGGAAGTTAAAGATTTTACAGCTAGATTGCTTTCTCCTAAGAAAGTAACTCCTGACGATGAGGTGGTTATTGAGTTTTCATTTAATCTATTAGATGATTCTGTGAATCCTCATATAGCCTTTTCATTTGTTGATATTTCTACTGGAAATGGACTGTATAACGATAATTCCATGGATATTCCATTGTCCGGTATCGGTGCTAAAAAAATCACCTATAAATGTAAGTTGCCGTACTTTAATCATGTAAAATTAAGACTGGTAGCATTTTTAAGAGACGAAAATCAAGAAAACTTAGCAATATTGTCAACAACGAACCCTCCAGTCTTTTCAATAGATCGGGTAGTCGATCGAACAAATCGTTCGGAGTTGGATTCTTCGACTGGTTTGTTGATCCGTCAAGGTAAGTGGGAATAATTTCTTTGGTGTAGGCTATGAAAATTTTATTTGTATCTCCTGTTGGAGCCATGTTTAGTGGAGCAGAAGTATCGATTGTGAACCTAATGAAATTGTTGGTTCAGCAAGGTCACGAAGTTTATAACGTGATACCGGATAATTCTCCACACAGTGATAAAGACTACCTCCGTCATATGGATACAGCTGGAATTAAACTATTTCAGTTAAAAACGAATCAGTGGTGGTGGCCTGAGTCTAAGACGCTAGATATTTCGGATTTAGAAATCCAAGCTTCTCAACAAAAGAATATTGAGGAAGTAAGAGAAATCATTCAGAATGAACAGATTGAACTGGTCATTTCGAATACAGTAAATGTGTTTCAGGGAGCTATGGCAGCTGCATGTGAAAAGGTCAGACATTTTTATATTATTCATGAATTTCCTTTTGGCGAGTTTGGCTATTATAAGGACCTAATTCCCTTAATTGATGATTTGTCTGATAAAATTTTTGTAGTTGAAGGTGAATTATACCACACTCTAACGAATTATTTTACCACTGATAAATTGATTCCGTTCATCCCTTATACAGAAGTTCAAGAGCGTCCTCTCAAGAATTCTACCATTTCTCGTTTTGTATCAATCGGTGGGATTAACGAACGGAAAAATCAGCTTGAGTTGCTTGCAGCCTATCATCAATTGAATCGGAAGGAGATCGAACTGGTCTTCATCGGAGCATGGGATGAGCAGTACAAAAAGTTGATGGATGACTATATTCAAACGCATCATCTAGATCGTGTGACGTTTGTTGGTTTTCACTCGGATCCATGGTCCTTGGTGACAGATAAAGATATCCTCGTCTTGCCTGCTACATTAGAAACATTTTCTTTAGTATTTGTGGAATCAGTCTTAAATGGTGTTTCGGCAATCATTTCTGATAATTTAGGTCATTTGTCTTCGAGTAAATTTTTAGAATCTGGGAATTTATATCCACTAGGGGATATAAATCTGCTAAGTCAACAAATGGCTAAAGTGATTGATCATTTTGATACCTATAAAGAAAAACAATTACTGGATCAAGAACTCGCTCGAAAGAAATACAATCTCGAGATCATTTATGATGTCTTTAAAGATTACATCGAAGTAGAAACGCCAATTGGTAACCAAAAGCTATCTTCCAAGTATGCTCGATTTTTGGGGATGAAATTCAATAATCGTGATATCGAAGTGATTGGTAAATCTCAAGTGGTAATTTCAGCTTCACACGATGGACTCCACTCAGCCTACCATGAAATAACAAAAGAGAGAATGGAAAATAAGGGCTCTATTATCTTCCAGCCTGAAAAGGAAAAGAGTCTAAAAATATTACTTTCAGAATTTCCGGGATCCTATAAAAAATTGTCATTGATTGCATTGGAGGATCAAAGAGAAATTCCTCTTGTAACTTCTAACGGAATTGAATTAGATGGAGTTCTCGTATTCTTTAATACTCATCCGCATGTTCTGTTTGATCTTTCAAATAGTTCTGGTAGTCAATTTCAGTTCTCTTATGAAAAAGAAAGTGACGAAGAATTTAGTAGACACCTATTCAACTTACATGAGAATTATAAAAGATTATCTCATGAATACAATTCCGTCATCCATTCTCGCCGTTGGACCATTCCAACAAAGATCTTGAAATTCTTAAGAATAAGGAAATAACATGCAACGTTTACTTTTATATGTCCACTTCAATAAATTTAACTTTATCAGTGGACATGTACTCTACCAATTAGAAAACATTCGCCCCTTGTATTCACGGGTGGTCTTTATCTCCAATAGCCAACTACCAGAAGATGTGAAGGATCATTTGACCTCTCAACAGTTGGTGGATGATATTGTTGAGCGCCAAAATAGTGGCTTTGACTTTGCGGCTTGGCGGGATGGAATGAAAACAGTCGGCTTTGACCAACTGGCTCACTTTGATTCGGTTACCCTCATGAATGATACCTGCTTTGGACCGCTTTGGGATCTAGAACCCATTTATCAGCAGTTTGAACATGATAATGAAGTGGATTTCTGGGGAATGACCAATTACCGGAAAGACAAGAATTTTAACGAGCATATTCAGAGTTATTATCTCAGTTTTAAGAAACAGGTGTTGACATCAAGTGCCTTCCATGAATTTTGGCAGGGTGTTCAGGACTTCACTAATGTTCAAGATGTGATTGATAACTACGAAACCAAGGTCACAACGAATTTCTTGGATGCTGGTTTTCGCTATAAGACGGTCTTTGATACCATTCATGAAGACACAACTGGGATGCTCTATCCGGACTTTTCTTACTACAATCCTACAGCGATTCTTCGTCATAAGGTTCCTTTCATCAAAGTCAAAACCATTGCAAACAATGAAGGAATCATGCCTTATATTTTTGATGAATTGGAGCGTGTATCGAACTATCCATTGGATTTGATTCTTAACCACATGTCTATGATTGACCGTCCGGACTATCCTTATCTCTTGTCTCGTAAGTACTTGAAAAACCAGGAATTAGCTGGAGAGTTCGGTAAAAAAGTTGCGGTTCATCTTCATGTCTTTTATGTGGACCTCTTGGAAGAATTTCTAGATGCTTTCCAAGCTTTTCATTTCGCTTATGACTTATGGATCACGACGGATGTAGAAGAGAAGAAGCAGGCTATTGAGAAAATTCTTTCTAATCGGGCACAAGATGCGACGGTTGTGGTGACTGGAAATATTGGACGAGATGTGTTACCAATGCTGCTCTTAAAAGAGCAACTTTCTCAATATGATTATGTTGGCCATTTCCATACTAAGAAATCTAAAGAAGCAGATTTCTGGGCAGGTGAATCTTGGCGCAAAGAATTGATCGAGATGTTGGTCAAACCGGCTGATCAAATCCTAGCCAATATGGAAGCCAATCCAAAAGTCGGAATCACTATCGCAGATATTCCAACTTTCTTCCGTTACAATCGAATAGTGGTTGCCTGGAATGAAGCCCTGATTTCACCAGAGATGAACAAACTCTGGGAACGGATGGGAGCGACTAAGACGATTGACTTCAAAAATCTCAATACCTTTGTCATGAGTTATGGGACCTTTGTTTGGTTTAAATACGATGCTTTGAAACCACTCTTTGATTTGAATTTGACAGCAGCAGATGTTCCAGCTGAACCTTTACCTCAAAATTCGATATTGCATGCGATCGAGCGCTTGTTGGTCTATATTGCTTGGGATCAAAAATATGACTTTAGGATCTCTCAAAATCCTCATGTTCTGACACCATTTATCGATAATAAGCAATTGAACAATCGTGAGGATCTCCAGCCGCATACCTTTGTGGACTTTAATCAAATAGGAGGGATTAAAGGTGCCTTGAAGTATATCGTTATCGGTCCAGCAAGAGCTGTGAAATATATTATATTGAGATTACTCAAGAGAAAGTAGAGGAAATTCTAGTGAGTTTATTTGACAAAGAAAAGTTAAGAAATATTGTTATTGCAATTGTTATCATTTTATTTTCGAGGATATTTTTGACCAGTTTATTTGAATTTACATTAAATAAGAATGTGCTTATTTTAATTGTGGCTTCAATTGTTTACTTGTTACTGTTTAACTCCAAAGACTCTGATAAATTACCACGAAATGCGTTTCTGTTAATAGTTATATTTGGTAGTTTTATTTCTGTTGTTAAGCCAGTTCAATATGGATTGGATGAAGAATCGCACCTACCAAACGTCATTAGTATAACAGATAGTCCGATATTTAAATATTCGGATGAAAAGCTAGAAGACTATGATTCTGTATTTGGTTACGATGCTTTAAGAAACCCCGGAAAAAAATCCTCACAGTACTGGTATAGTGTAGAACATAAAGATAGTAAGATTAGAGGAACAAGAGTTGGATTTGACAATCCTGCCTTTCTCCCAAATGCTATTGGATGGTCCATCGGTAGACTAATCTCGAAAAAAGTATATGTTTCTTATTATTTAGGTAGAATTTTTGAAGTTATAGCCTTTGCAATTTTAGCTTATCTTGCATTAAAAATCAGTAAGGTATTCAGAGAAGCTATTTATCTATTTTCTACCTTCCCAGCTGTTTTATATATTATCGCTGGTTACCATTATGATTACTTGTATTTTGGAGCTAGTTTAATTGCGTTAGCATTATTAACAAATGTACTCTCTGAGAAAAATAAAGTTGATAAAAAATATGCAATTGCTTTTCAATGTACGACATTATTATTTGCATTTTCGAAATTTCCTTTTATATTAACCGGAAGTTTGTTGTCTGTTTTACCAAATAGATATTATAAAGATAAAAAAATAAGGTCATTTTCTTCCTTACTATTTCTTTTAAATCTATTTATATCATTTATTTATGTTGGTATTATTAAATTATTCCCTTCTGGAAGTTCAATTTCAGGGGAAGGTCCAGGTCTATTTTATTTCTTAACGCATCCACTGCCATTGTTACGAACTTTATTCTTAGCACCGCATGGAATTATTAATGATTTTATTTCAGATCCATTAAAGTATGTTTCTGAAAAATCAGCATTTTTAATCGCAGCTTCAATTTTCACTTTCTTTTTCATTCTATTCATTATTATTCTTAGAAATAAGATTGAACTGCCTAAATTCTTTAAATACTACAGTTTGCTTTTACTTTTAGGTACAGCAACCCTAATTATTGTTGCGATTTCTGGAGATCCTCGTGTATATCACACAGGTGATATTGTTGTTGGTGGGGTTCAAGGTCGTTACTATTATTATATTTTAATGTTTCTACCACTTTACTTCGGCACATGGTTCCACAAAAAAGTGGGCATAGTGGATATTGCTCAAAGTGAGGATTCAAATTTTGTTATATCGTTACAATATGCACTCATTTTCTTGAACATTTTAACGATTAGTATTGGGATTTATACTCAAATTCAGGGTTGATGATTATAATTTAAACATCATAGTTATGGGGAGAAAAATGAAGAGAAAAAAGAAGTTTAATTTAAAAGAGTTTCTTATAAGAAACTATCAAAAATTAACGAGAACTCAACTGTATTCTTTTGCTCTCCTCGTGTTTTTTCTTGTCATTAATACGTATTTAGTTCAGCATGTGATTGCTGAAAAACTAGGAGCAACTGATTCCGTTATAGCATTGATTAATCACTGTGGGATCTATTTTGGGCTTGCTACAGTCATTTTGGTTGTCTTAATTTCTCAATATGATTTAAAGCGAATTTTTGCTTTAAAGATTCTTGTATCCTATAGTGTCTATTTAATTCTTTCTTATTCAGTTGAAGTTGCCCTTCATATTAATGTACCGAAATATAATGTATTCGATTTTGCCAAGAATGGTTTTTGGCAGACCAACTCAATTGTTTTTGTATCGGTATTAGTTGCTAGTTCACTCTTATTTTCAACTATTAGACAGTGGTTTGATAACAAGGCTGTTAAAAGAAAAACGAGACCAATTGGAAAACTATTTGAATACTTATTGCATTCTAGTATTTTAACAACTTTTGTTTTAACAGATTCTAAAATTCCTTCAACTCTCTATCGTACGACCTGGTATTTGATTGATGGCATTGGAAAAACCGGAGGAGGCAAGTATTCCCTGTCGCAATTCTGGTTTGTCGAGTTTAGAATGATTGGTTTCTCTATTCTTTTAACTCTTATCGGATTGTTTTTTGTCAAAGGTCAAATAGACTTAGTAAAAAATAGATCGAGTTTTTCACTGGCTGTAATGACTAGTATTAGTCTAGCTATTCTATCTAACACTGGTGTGCAACTTGGACTTGGAGCAGGAGACTTGCTTGTTGGTTATTCGATTTTTCCAGGTGGAGTCGTATTTCCTATCCTCTGTCTCGTGTTTTTATACATATCGCTATATGTATTAATTAATAGATATTGGTTTACAACGATTTTAATTGTCTTTAGTAGTGTTTCTTTTGTTGTTGCCAACGCTGTTAAATTTAGTATGAGGGGAGAGCCTATTTTACCGAGTGATTTGGTCTGGTTATCTCAACCGTCCGTTTTATTTAGCTTTGTTGATATCTCCTTTATGTTCATCGTCATAGCTGTTGCTGTAGGTCTATCGGTTACCTATATTCTCGGTAGGCGATATATTTATACATGTAAAATTATACGGTCAACGATAATTCGCTATCTTACACTTTTGGCTCTTGTACTATTTGGTTATAAAGTATATTCTATCTTTGACCAAAAAGAAAATGGCGTGATTTCGGAGAAAGTACCAGTTATCACATTATTGAATAATTTTGAGGATACAAAATGGCTGGGGAATTCGATTAATGCCAGGTATCGATCGTTAGCTTATGTGTGGTTCAATCAATTGACAACAGAGGTTATGATAAAACCTGAGGGATACAGTAAAGAAAAAATGCTGGAAATTGAAAAGAAGTACTCCATGCAAGCTTCTGAAATCAACCAAACAAGAAATGAATTTGTCGATCAACAGACTATCATTTATGTTCTGAGTGAGAGTTTCTCGGACCCGAGCAGGATCGAAGGAGTTACGATTTCAAGAAATCCTATTCCTAACATTCAGGACATAAAGTCGAAAGTGACAAGTGGTTTGATGAAATCAGATGGCTATGGTGGTGGTACGGCCAATATGGAATTTCAAACCTTGACAGGCTTACCATTTTATAATATCAGCCCTACCGTCTCTGTTCTCTACTCAGATGTTGCTCCGAAAATGCAACCGTTAATTTCGATAAGTGATTCTTTTGAACCTAAAAATAAGGAAATCATCCATTTTGAATCAAAAATTAACTATTCAAGAGATGTTATCTATAATAGACTTGATTTTGATAAGTTTGTAAGTATTGATGACAAAAAGGAATATAATGTAGGATACCAGGAAATTCATGTAAGTGACCAATCAACCTATAATGCAGTCCTAAGAGATTTAAATCCTAAGCAGAGTCAGTTTTTCTCAGTCATTACGATGCAGAATCACGCCCCATTTGTTGCAGGGGAACCATCAGATGTAACAGCTTCCGGCAAAGGTTTCTCAGAGGATGTCAATACTCGTTTGACAAATTATTCAAGGTTATTAACGTTCACTGACAAAGCCACCCAAGACTTCCTAGAAAAGCTATCCAAAATCGACAAAAAGATTACGGTTGTTTTCTATGGGGATCATTTGCCTGGTTTGTATCCGGAGTCTGCTTTTAAGAATAATCCTGAAGGGCAGTACCAAACGGATTACTTTATTTGGAGTAACTTTGAGACTCCTAAATTAGACTACCCTTTAGTCAATTCAAGTGATTTCTCTGCTATGGTCTTTGAACAGACCAACTCTAAGGTCTCTCCTTACTATGCTCTCTTGACGGAAGTTTTGAAGAAAGCAAGTGTTGACAAAAAAGCTTTAGAAGGTGAAGCAAAAGAGATTGCTGAAGATTTGAAGATGGTAGAATATGATTTAATCAGTGGCAAAGGCTATCTATCCAAAGATTTCTTCAAGGTACCATCGGCGAAAAATTAATGGAAAGAGACCAGCTTTCATCAATCTGTCATTCAGTGATTTGATTGCTAAAATTATTAAAAATAGAACAGGCTTTCCTGTTCTATTTTTGTTGATTTTATGCTAAACTAGTAGGAGGGGGTTCCGCATATGATTAAGATTTTTGGGAAAATCCGATACCATTGGCAGCCTGATTTATCCATGCTGATTACCTATTGGTCTTTATCGGTTATACCCGTCTTTATTGGACTAGCTCTGATGTATGAGAGTTCCAGTATCCCGACGGTGGTACTCTTTTCATTCTTTCTCTTTATGGCCTTGCTGGCTGTAGGAGTTCATCGCTATTTTACGATCTACGATGATGGGATTCTACGGATTATCACGGCGAATCCATTAACTCCTATAAAAGTTCCGATTTCATCGATTGAAAAAGTGGAAGTCACAAAGAATTCTATCAAGTTGATTTTCAACGATGGATCAAGAAGCCGGACCTTCTGTATGCGTAAGTGGCCCAAAAAATACTTTATCAATGCCTTAGCCTTGAATAATCATTTCAAGGGTGAGATTGAGTTGACAGATAACTTTATTCATGTGGACTATTATCAACTCTACTATGCAGATAATGAAAAAAGCTCTTAATCTTTGATAAGAGCTCGGGTTGGACAATTTTTGACCGCTTCTTGGATAGAAGCATCGGTAGGAAATTCTTTTTCCAATCGTTCATCATCAGAAGCGAACTTAACGATGCCATTATCGTGATAGTCAAAAATGTCCGAATATGTTTGGCAAAGGCCACATGCGATACAACGTTCAGGTATTAAGGTTATTTTCATATCTATATTGTAATGATTTTAACAGGAAAACACAAGGAGGAAGTTATGCCGAAAGAGCCATGGGAAGAAGAAATTTATGATGACGGAGAAGAAACATTGAAACGAACAAACAAATTAAATGGGATGAAAGCTGATCGCTTGTTGACCATCTTGGCGATTATTTTCTTTATTATTATTGTAGCGATGGTCTGCTTTTTAGTTTACCTATCTACAGGTGGAAGTGATCAGAAGAAACAAATGAGCGGTTTCTATAATGGAGAAACAACAGTCGTAGCAGCAAGCAGTGCTCCAGCTGCAGAACAGACAGAGGAAGCAAGTGCAGAAGAATCTGAAGAAGGTACGATTACTGTTCTAGCTGGTGAAGGAGAAGCAGCAATTGCAGCGCGTGCTGGCATTTCGATCGCCGAATTAGAGCAACTGAATCCATCTCACATGTCTACTGGATCATGGTATGCCAATCCAGGAGATGTCGTCAAGATTAAATAAAGGATAAGCTATGAAACAGATTCAAATCGCGATTGATGGCCCTGCATCTAGCGGGAAGTCAACTGTTGCTAAGATTATTGCTAAAAATTTAGGCTACACTTATCTCGATACGGGTGCCATGTATCGCGCAGCGACCTATCTGGCTCTCCGTCATGATCTGACTGAAGCAGATGTTGACCAGTTGGTTGATTTGCTGAACCAATATCCTGTGAGTTTTGGACGCTCTGAAGACGGCCAGCAATTAGTCTTCGTAGCTGATGTCGATGTGACTCACCCAATTCGTGACAATGAAGTGACCAACAATGTCTCTTGGGTATCTTCCTTGGCTCCTGTGCGTGAGCGCTTGGTAGCCCAGCAACAACAGATTGCTGCTCAAGGTGGGATCGTCATGGACGGTCGTGATATCGGGACGGTTGTCTTACCAAATGCAGAATTGAAGATTTTCCTAGTGGCTTCTGTAGAAGAACGTGCAGAGCGTCGCTATAAGGAAAATTTGAGCAAGGGCATTGAAACAGATTTAGAAGTATTGAAAAAAGAAATTGCTGAGCGGGACTACAAAGACAGTCACCGAGAAGTTTCGCCATTGAAACCAGCAGACGATGCTATTCATTTTGATACGACTGGTGTCGGGATTGATCAAGTGGTTGCATTTATTGAAGAAAAAGCAAAAAAAATCCTTGACAATCCATCATAAACTTGATATCATATAAAAGTTGAGAAAAGCAGAAGTGAGAACTTCTCGCCTTGCGACTAACGTTGTCTGGCCCCTACGGATCAAGTTTCAGAAATGAAATATAATCATGTAGTGCGGGTTTGCGTTAGCAAGTCCGCTCTTGTTTTTCTCTAAAATAAAAAAAGAGGTGAAAACCATAGCAAAGCAAGACTTATTCATCAATGATGAAATTCGTGTACGTGAAGTTCGCTTAATCGGTCTTGAGGGCGAACAATTGGGTATCAAACCACTTGGTGAAGCGCAAGCACTTGCGGACGACGCTAATGTGGACTTGGTTCTCATTCAACCTCAAGCTAAACCTCCTGTTGCGAAAATTATGGACTACGGTAAGTTCAAATTTGAGTACCAGAAGAAACAAAAAGAACAACGCAAAAAACAAAGCGTTGTGACCGTGAAAGAAGTTCGTTTGAGCCCAGTTATCGACAAGGGTGATTTCGATACAAAACTTCGCAATGCTCGCAAGTTCCTTGAAAAAGGGAACAAAGTGAAGGTTTCCATTCGCTTTAAGGGTCGTATGATCACCCATAAAGAGATTGGGGCAAAAGTTTTAGCCGATTTCGCTGAAGCAACTCAAGATATTGCTATCATCGAACAACGTGCTAAAATGGATGGTCGTCAAATGTTCATGCAGTTGGCACCAGCAACTGACAAGAAATAATCTGTCAGAAAGTTAAAAAAAGGAGAAAATATCATGCCAAAACAAAAAACACACCGCGCATCAGCTAAACGTTTCAAACGTACAGGTTCTGGTGGACTTAAACGTTTCCGTGCTTACACTTCTCACCGTTTCCACGGAAAAACTAAGAAACAACGTCGTCATCTTCGTAAAGCATCTATGGTGCATGCAGGAGATTTCAAACGTATCAAAGCAATGCTTACTCGCTTGAAATAATCGCGTATTTGTAAGTAAAGAATTCTAGGAAATATTGGAGGAAATATAAATGGCACGTGTTAAAGGTGGCGTTGTATCACGCAAACGTCGTAAACGTATTCTTAAATTAGCTAAAGGTTACTATGGAGCTAAACACATCTTGTTCCGTACTGCAAAAGAACAAGTAATGAACTCTTACTACTATGCATACCGTGACCGTCGTCAAAAGAAACGTGACTTCCGCAAATTGTGGATCACACGTATCAATGCGGCAGCTCGTATGAACGGACTTTCATACTCACAATTGATGCATGGTTTGAAATTGGCTGAGATCGAAGTTAACCGTAAAATGCTTGCTGACTTGGCTGTTAACGATGCAGCAGCTTTCACAGCTCTTGCAGATGCAGCTAAAGCAAAACTTGGTAAATAATTAATAAAGAGATCCGCATGGATCTCTTTTTCTTTGAGTGAAGGAATCGGCTGTGACAAAGACTTCTTTTTTTTCAGTTGATTTCGTGCTATAATGAAAAAAATTTAGAATGTTCATGAAGGAGGACAAGACTGTGGGACATAAACGATTAGCCTGGGATGAGTATTTTGCAGCACAGGCTTTGTTAATATCAAATCGAGCTACCTGTAAGCGGGCCAAGGTGGGTGCTGTTTTGGTTAAGGATCATAAGGTGGTTGCGACGGGATACAATGGCTCTGTCTCTGGTACGGAGCATTGCTTGGATCATGACTGTCTCATGGTAGAAGGACATTGTGTCCGTACCCTCCATGCAGAGGTGAATGCCATTTTACAGGGAGCGGAACGGGGGATTCCCAAAGGTTTTACTGCCTATGTGACTCATTTCCCTTGCCTCAACTGTACCAAGCAGCTGCTTCAAGTTGGCTGCAAGCGGGTGGTTTATATCCATCAATACCGTATCGATGAGTATGCTCAATATCTCTACCGTGAAAAAGAAGTAGAGCTAGTCCATCTTCCATTGGAGGTGGTCAAAGAAGCTATTGCAGAGGCAGACTTTATTTAAGAATGGATTGCTGTCTCACTACCTACAATTAAAAAGAAAGCTCGTTTTTGAGTTCACGCTTCATTGATTCGTCTAGAGGAAGGAGATTGTGATGAACCGTAAAATTTGCTACCTCATTCTCTTACTAGTCCAGGTTCTTGGGGCTCTTTTTCAAGTATTTATGCTCTTATCCGGAGAGACTGGAAATGGAGAGAATCCACCTATTATCTGGTTGTCAATCATTCAGATTCTTTTATGGCTGGCTATTCAAGTATTTCTCACAGTAAAGATCTGGAAAGGACAGGAGAAGCAGGAAGGGTTTCTTCTCTATGCTCTCTTCCTAGTCCTCAGCATCTTTTGGCCACAAGAGGTTCCCATTGCTTTGTTTGGTACGGAGGTTGTGATGAGACTTTCTCAACTTCCAACCTTAGCGATTGTCCTGATCATAATCAATAAGGTGGAGTGGCCTCGTCTTCGTTCTTTGGTTAGTCAGGAAGGAACCTGGTATCCAATCGTTCCGTTGGTTTCTTTGGGGATCAGTATCTTACAATTGGTAGATCGGATTCCTGTTGTTTTACGCTTGTGGAATATATTGGATCATTCAAAATCTGACTTTTACTGGAGATTATTTGAAGGAGTGGACCAAGAAGTCCTGCTTGTCATCTTGTTGTCCAGTTTCTTCGTCATTAAGAGTCAGAAGGTCCTATTTGTGCTCAGTTGCCTTTATGCTTGTTACTATCTCCCTTCTGTCACGCTAGACCTGCTCGTTTTAAAAACGACTTCACCCATTCCTTTTTACCATTCTGTCATTTCCCTTTATCTGGTATATAGACAGAAGGAAAGTTTGCAGAAGCTCATTGGGACGCGGTCAAGCGCCCTTGCTGACCAAGAAGGTACTGCACGTGGAGATGAAGAAGAGACAGCTGAGCGGGTAAAAAGTCAAAGAAGCTCAGATGAAGGGAGCTCCGGAAATAAGGAATCTTCATCCTTATTATCCGATTTGCTTTCTTACCCAAAACGATACGGCTATCCGAATGTATTCGTCTTGATGAAAGAAAAATTAGTTATCGCTCCTCTTGTTATGTTATTTGGGAACGAATCGAGCGACAGGGGAGAAGGAGTCGTAACAAAGGACTTAGAGGCTGGGCAAGAAAGGCTTGCAGTGGATGTGATGGTTGAGCAAGATAACAATAGCAAGCAGTCACTTGAGACATCTAGAGAGCCCCTTAACAGGAACTTAAGCAAGGAAGAAAATGCATCGTCTCCTTATTCCTATCTCTTTGCTCTTCCAAAATGGCTCGGTCTTACTTATTATGGCTTGGGCTTCGTCGGACTCATCTTGACCGGCCCTTTTGCCTTCATGATTTTTTATGCAACGAGTATCCATTTGATCCTATTCACCATCGGCTTTGTCTCAACCCAGTTCGCTTTGGCGATAGATTCTCGAATCTTTTGGGCATCAGCATGTATTTTCTACGGTCTATCAGCTGTTTATGGCTTGCTGTGGCCACTACAGGTCCTCTCTGTCTGTTTAGCCATCGATGTCTTGCTAGCTACTTTCTTTTGGGTGAAACGACCAAAGGATACTAAGAAAAACAGTTTTTGACAAGAAAAAAGGCTCTATCATTGCGATAGAGTCTTTATTTGTTATTTCACTTCGCCACCTTCAACAACGAGGTCATCCGCTTTTGCAGCATCGCCGTAGGTTGGGTGAAGAGTTTTTTCATAAGCTTTGTGGAAGAAATTTTCTTTTCCAAGCTTTTGAATGTCATCGTTAATGAAATCGAGGAGTTCTTTGTTTCCTTTTTGAACCGCTGGTGCGATCGTATCTGGATCACCAAGTGAAGTAATTCCAACTTCGTATCCTTTGTTTTCAAGGGACCAAGCAAGGACTTCTGTGTTGTCTGTTGAGAAGGCATCGCCACGTCCATCTAGGAGAGCTTGATAGGCATCGCTGTATTGGTCATATTTTTGAAGTTTCACTTCTGGATGGTTTTTTTCGAAGTAGGTTTCAGCAGTAGTTCCCTTGGTTACGATCAAGGTTTTTCCTTCCAATTGTTTCACATCTGTGATGACCTTATCTTTAGGAGACACCACACCGAGTGAAACCTTCATGTAAGGAAGGGCAAAGTCTACTTGTTTCTTCCGCTCATCTGTAACGGTAAAGTTGGCTAAGGTGATATCCACTTTATTGGAGATCAAGTATTCCGCACGATTAGCCGCATCCACTGATACATATTTCGGTTTGACACCAAGGTCTTTAGCTAATTGGTTTCCTAGTTCGATATCGTAACCTTGGTATGCTCCATCGTTATCAACATAACCAAATGGTTTTTTGTCTCCAAAGACCGCGATACGAAGCTCGCCACTTTTCTTGATTTCTTCAATAGTACGTGCTTTCGAGCCGGTAGAAGAAGATGATGACTTGCTAGAGCCACATGCAGTGATAAAGAGCAAAGCGAGAGCGAAGGTAAAAAGAACTAAAATTGGTTTAATGATTTTCATAAAAATCTCCTTTATAGATATGAGCCAAATTGGCTAAAGTCAAATACATTTAAAAATTCTTGTGCTCGTTGGGTTTGTGGGTTGGTAAAGAAGGAGTGAGCACTTCCTTCTTCGGCAATTTTACCCTGATCCAAGAAAATGATCCGATCGGCAATGGCTTGTGCGAACTGTAACTCGTGGGTCACTAGAATCATGGTCCGTCCTTCTTGGGCCAGGTCGTTGATGAGTTCTAGGACTTCCCGGACCATCTCAGGGTCTAGAGAGGCTGTCACTTCATCGAAGAGGATAATTTCTGGATGCATGAGGAGGGAGCGAACGATGGCTACCCGTTGCTTCTGTCCACCAGACAACTGCCTTGCGTAGCTATGTTTCTTCTCCAAAAGACCGACCCGTTCCAGTAATTCTTCTGCTTCCTTGATGACTTCCTCTTTAGCTCGTCCTTGAGCTTTTGTAGGACCTAGGATCAGGTTTTGGAGGACGTCTAAATGGGGGAAGAGTTCATAACTTTGGAAGACCATCCCAATCTTTTGGCGGACCAGGTGGAAGTCTTTTTGATTCTTGGTAATGGATTGACCATCCAAGAGGATATCGCCAGCCTGGATAGTTTCTAAGCCATTGATACAACGAAGAAGGGTACTCTTACCACAACCAGAAGGTCCCAAGATCACTACGACCTCCCCTTTTTGAACCTTGAGGGAAAGTCCTTGGAGGATAGGAGTGTCTCCAAAGGATTTTTTTAGGTCCTTGATTTCTAAAATGGTTTCAGACATATTAATTCCTCCAGTGGTTTTCTAACTGTCCTGCTAATTTGGAAATAGGGAAGCAGACAATAAAGTACAAGACTAAAATGGTTCCATAAATCCAAAAAGAAGCGGTTGGGATGGTCAGGCGGTTGCTATCGATGATTTGTTGGCCGACCTTGGTAACTTCTACAACCCCGATGAGGACCACTAAGGAGGTTGTCTTTATCATACGGGTAATCAAGTTAATAGCTTGTGGAAGCAATCGTCTGAGAACCTGTGGGATGATGATGTAGTGATATAGTTGGACCTTGCTTAACCCTAAGGCTTGTCCACTTTCAAACTGGTGTTTTGGAAGAGAAGTGATAGCCCCTCGGACTAAATCTCCCATCTCAGCTGTTCCCCAAAGGGTAAAGACGATAATAGCTGAACTTTCACCAGAAATGTTGATGTTGAAATTGCGGGCTAAACCGAAGTATACGATAAAGAGCAAGACCAACTGGGGCATGATCCGGATAAATTCCAGATAAAAGCGAGTGAGCAGACGAATGACTTTTGAATGAGAAGTCATGACGATTCCAAGTAGGGTTCCAAGGATCATGGATAGGAAGACAGAGATAATGGAAATCCCAATGGTCACGCCCAAGCCTTGGAGTATCCGAAGGAGATTATTTCCCTGAAAGAGTACTTGGATTCCCGAATCCTGCATGGCGTAATCTCCTTTCTATCCAACTAAAGAGAAGTGAAATCGGTAGCAAGAGAAGTAGATAGGCAATGACCAACATGGTTAGAGCGATATCTGTCTCGTAATAGAGTCCGATCAAATCTTTTGCGACATACATGAGGTCAGCTAAAGCGACTACAGAGAATACAGAGGTCTCTTTAATCAGGAAAATGACATTGGCGCTAAAGGAAGGCAGAGCCACTGCGGTCGCTTGTGGTAGGATCACATAGCGAAAGACCTGTCTGGGTGTTAGCCCAATGGAGAGACCGATTTCATGCTGGGTTTGACTGACAGCTTCTAGACCGCTTCGGAAGGACTCGGCCATATAGGAACCACCTAAAAAGATGAGACCAATCGTTGCACAGACTTCTGAAGAAAGGACGATTCCTATCCTTGGCAAGCCAAAGTAGAGGAAGAAGAGCTGAATCAAGAGCGGTGTATTTCGAGAAAGTTCGATGTAACAGCCAGCTAGTTGACTTAAAATCGGTAGACGATAATGACGGATGATACTGACAATCAGTCCTAAAAGAAATGAACCTAAAATTCCCCACACAGCAATGTGTAAGGTCAAGAAAAAGGCCTGCTGGTAGAGTGGAAAATATTGTTCAACAATTGACCAATCCAAAAATGATTTCCTCCTCTCTAATAAGCAAGGAGAAAAGGAAACTACCTTACCGATTAGAAAATAATACAGTCATTGTAACACGAAAAAAATCATTTGAATAATATGGATAATTTATCAACTTGATAGATAAAATCTATCACCAATAATCGCATATGCAATGGCTCATCAAATGGGGTATAATAGGAGTAGAAGACACCGTAAAACCAATCAATCAGATTATAAAAGAGGAGGGATAAAGATGACAGATCAAGATCCAAAGTTTGAATCAAATCAAGAGCATCAAGGTGTGCCTGAAGCGGCTGTTCAGCAACCCATGATGGGGGAAGGTCCAGAGAACCCAGTTCAACCACAAATGATGGCGTTAGGACCAGAAAATACTGTTCCTAATACGGGACTTTTAACTTTTGTATTTTTCTTAAACATCGGCTATCTTGGACTGTTTATAGGTAGTGCTCTGATAGCGGGAGGATGGGCAATTGCCTTCCTATTCTTTTTGGGATATCATCTGACTTCTTATATTATTGCAACAGTCCTGCTTGGCATTGGAAGGACATTCGCCAGTAAGGAGATTCTATTTGTTTCTGTAGCTTTCTTTTTCATCTCCATGTTTTTGGCTGGTGATCCGGATTGGTTTCTATTTCGAATACCATCTATTATTTCCACTATCCTTGTCTTAATAGGGACCTTGCTACTGTAGGGATTAGAGTTGGATAGAGGTTAAGTTCAAAAGATATAGTTTCAAGCTATATCTTTTTCTTTTTATAAAAAAAAGAAAACTGGTGGAAAATCGTGATATAATAGTTAAGTTATATGGTCCCGATAAGGTGGTAGAAGCATCTACCAGTTCTTTGTAACTCTATAACGAATATTTTTTAAGGGGGGACATTTTTATGTCAGAACGTAAATTATTCACGTCTGAATCTGTATCTGAGGGGCATCCAGATAAGATTGCAGACCAAATTTCAGATGCTATTTTGGATGCTATTTTAGAGCAAGATCCAGAAGCACACGTGGCTGCGGAAACAGCAGTTTATACTGGTTCCGTGCATGTTTTCGGTGAGATTTCAACGACCGCTTATGTCGATATTAACCGTGTGGTTCGTGATACCATTGCAGAGATTGGTTATACCAATACTGAGTATGGTTTTTCTGCTGAGACGGTGGGAGTTCACCCATCATTGGTGGAACAATCTCCTGATATCGCTCAAGGAGTTAATGAAGCCTTGGAAGTTCGTGGAAACGCAGACCAAGATCCACTTGATTTGATTGGAGCTGGAGACCAAGGTCTCATGTTTGGTTTTGCGGTGGATGAAACTGAAGAACTCATGCCATTGCCAATCTCACTCAGCCACAAATTGGTTCGTCGTTTGGCAGAGCTTCGTAAGTCTGGTGAGATTACCTATCTTCGTCCAGATGCCAAATCACAAGTCACTGTTGAGTATGATGAAAATTACCAACCAGTGCGCGTGGATACAGTGGTTATTTCAACTCAACACGATCCAGAAGTTACCAATGAACAAATCCATGAGGATGTAATCAACAAGGTCATCAAAGAAGTGATTCCAGCTTCGTATCTTGACGATGAGACTAAATTCTTTATCAATCCAACAGGTCGTTTCGTTATCGGAGGTCCTCAAGGGGACTCAGGCTTGACGGGTCGGAAGATCATCGTGGATACCTATGGTGGTTACTCACGTCACGGTGGTGGTGCCTTCTCTGGTAAGGATGCCACTAAGGTTGACCGTTCAGCTTCTTATGCAGCTCGTTACATTGCTAAAAACATTGTTGCTGCAGGTCTTGCTAAGAAGGCAGAAGTGCAATTGGCTTACGCGATTGGGGTAGCTCAACCTGTATCTGTCCGTATTGATACTTTCGGTACAGGAACAGTAGCTGAAAGTAAACTTGAAAAAGCAGCTCGTGAAATCTTTGACCTTCGCCCAGCAGGGATTATCCAAATGTTGGACCTTAAACGTCCAATCTACCGTCAAACAGCGGCTTATGGACATATGGGACGGACTGATATTGATCTTCCATGGGAACGCTTGGACAAGGTAGAAGCCTTGAAAGAAGCGGTTAACTAAGTAGAAAGAAAGGAGGCTGGGACAAAAGTCCTAGCCTCTCAATTATCTTTGGATTGTCGAGCAAGACGCAGTGGTTGAGTGGGCTCTACTAAGCTGATTTCATCAGCTTTTACAGCCCTACTCAACTGTGCGGAGGTGGGACGACGAAATCGAATTTTAACGAATGACCGATTTCTGTCCCACTCTCTTTTTATGAAATAAATCTACAAATGTAAACAAAACTATTGACAAGAAAAAAAGAAGGTGTATAATTAAACTACAAATGTAAATATATTGTCTTTGATAGGAGATAGAAAGGAAAAACAATGGCGAAAATTTCAAGTGCGGAATGGGAAGTCATGCGGGTCCTTTGGACCAAGGGGGAAGCGACTTCTACAGAAATAACCAAGATTCTCTCCACCAAGCAGGATTGGTCAGCTTCAACGGTGAAAACCCTTTTGGGGCGGTTAGCAGATAAGGGTTATCTGACGAGTCGGAGAGAAGGTCGGACCTATTTGTACCAAGCTGTCCTCAATGAAGAAGAGGCCAATTTAACAGCTGTCCAAGAAGTCTTAAGTAAGATCTGTTTGACCAAGCATAGCCAATTATTGGGAAAACTGATCCAGCAAACACCAATGACCAAAGAACAGATGAAGGACTTGCAAGAAATCCTCGCATCCAAAGAAAGCGTGGAGCGGGTTCAATGTGATTGCCAACCAGGCCAATGTCACTGTGTCAATCATGTGGAGGAAGAGAAATGAAAGAAGAAACTTTTGTCGTCAATGGGATGACCTGTGCATCCTGTGTGATCAATGTGGAGAAAGCTGTCAACCATCTGGACGGAGTTGAAAAAGCGACAGTGAACCTAACCACTGAAAAAATGACAGTTGAATACAATGGGGAACCACTAAGTCCAGAAGCTATTTCAAAAGCGGTAGCAGATGCCGGTTATGAGGCAGTAGTATATAATCCAGATACAGCTAAGAGCCAAGAAGAGCGAGAAGGTGACAAGCTACAATTGATCCGAAAACGGCTCTTTTGGTCTTCCATCTTCACCCTACCACTCTTTTATCTAGCAATGGGGCCCATGATTGGCCTGCCTGCACCTGCATTTGTTTCACCTGATCAAGCACCAGTGGCTTATACTCTTATTCTTTTGGCCTTGACTATCCCTGTGATGATCTTCGGACGAGCCTTTTATCGAAATGGCTTCCGGACCCTTCTAAAAGGCCATCCCAATATGGATGCTTTGGTGGCTTTGGCTACTAGCGCAGCCTTTCTTTATAGTCTTTATGGAACTTATCACATTTTGCTTGGTCACCACCATCACGTTCATCAACTTTATTTTGAATCTGTAGCCGTGATTTTGACCCTGATTACTCTAGGTAAATATTTTGAAACCCTGTCCAAAGGACGTACTTCTCAAGCCATTAAAAAGCTCATGCATCTGGCGGCTAAAGAGGCAACAGTCCTACGTGATGGAAAAGAAGTAAAACTGCCTGTAGAAGACTTGGTCATTGGAGATCAGATTCTAGTCAAACCTGGTGAAAAAATAGCCGTTGATGGTCAAGTGGTTTCCGGACAATCAGCCATTGATGAAAGCATGCTGACGGGTGAATCTATCCCCATCCAAAAAAATGAAGGCAGTCCAGTTTACGCTGGTTCCATTAATGGACAAGGTAGTTTGGTCTATCAGGCTGAGAAAGTTGGACGGGATACCTTACTAGCACAAATCATTCAGCTGGTGGAAGATGCCCAACAAACCAAAGCACCGATTGCCAAGATTGCGGATCAAGTGGCAGGGGTCTTTGTCCCTGTAGTCATGGGGATTGCCCTCTTATCAGGCCTCTTTTGGTACTTCATCATGGGTGAGACCTTCACCTTTGCTATGACGGTAACGATCAGTGTCTTGGTCATTGCCTGTCCATGTGCCCTAGGCTTGGCGACTCCGACAGCCATCATGGTGGGGACAGGGCTAGGGGCAGAGCATGGAATCCTCTACAAGAGGGGGGATGTCCTTGAGTTAGCTCACCAAGCGCAAGTCTTGGTCTTCGATAAAACAGGGACCATCACTCAAGGTAAACCTCAGTTGTCTTCTTCCTATACCTATGGTCAAACGAACCATGCCTTACAAATACTAGCCTCTCTGGAAGCCAAGTCCGAACATCCATTGGGACAAGCTATTTTGGATGCTGCGAAAGAAGAGCATATAGACTTATTAGAGATGGAAAACTTCTCTAGTCTAACAGGAAGGGGCCTCACTGCTAACTATGGTGGGAAGGTTTATCTGGCTGGGAATCAAACGCTCATGGATGAGGAAGGAATCGATATTCATCTTGCCAAGGCTGACTTGGAGGACTTAACTCAGGATGGACAAACCCCGATTTTCTTAGCTGAAGATGGAAAACTCATGGCCCTATTTGGGGTAGCAGACCGGATCAAGGAAGATAGTTTAGAAATGGTTGTTAGCCTAGAAAAAATGGGCAAGAAGGTCATCATGCTGACTGGGGATAATGAACGAACTGCTCAAGCCATTGCCAAGAAGGCTGGAATCCAGCAGGTCATCAGTCAAGTTCTTCCTCAAGAAAAATCACGGGTAATCCAAGATTTGCAAGCAGAAGGCAAGTCTGTGATCATGGTGGGAGATGGAATCAACGATGCCCCAGCTCTTGCAACCGCGGATATCGGGGTTGCCATGGGATCTGGGACAGATATCGCCATGGAAAGTGCGGATATCGTAGTCATGAAACCACAATTAATGGATGTTGTCCGAGCCTTGGAAATTAGTCGTTACACAATTAAGACCATCAAAGAAAACTTGTTCTGGGCCTTTATCTACAATGTTTTAGCCATTCCGGTGGCGATGGGCCTTCTCTATCTCTTTGGTGGCCCACTCTTAAACCCGATGCTAGCAGGTCTAGCCATGAGTTTTAGTTCAGTATCTGTTGTACTGAATGCTCTCAGATTAAAGAGAAAGAAATTGTAAGAACTTGGAGAAAAACATCTCCTCATGCAAAAGAAAGGAAAATAATTATGTCAAAAACATACGAAATTACTGGAATGAAATGCCAAGGTTGTGCTAATGCTGTCACGGAAAAATTATCTGCTGTGAAAGGTGTGGAAGAAGTAAGTGTCAATTTAGAAAAGCATCAAGTAACCATTGAAGGAAAACCTTGGAAATGGTCTTTGAGTCGAGCTCTAAAAGGCAGTAAATACGAACTAGGAAATGAAGTGAAATAAAGTCAGAAAAGGCAGTCGGAAAAGGGCTGCTTTTTTGATTAAAAAGAATACACTACACTTAGAGCCAAACAGTTATTGGCATAAATAAATTAGGAAAAGGAGCGAAAATATAAAATAATAGTAAAACATAAAGTCGAGGTTTTCCAGGGCTTGAATTCATTGATATAAAGATAAGAAAGAGTGGAAAATGAAGCGTTTTTATGATATAATAGATGCGGTAATTTTTACCGAATGATTGAAAGAGCTTATATAAATTAACATGAAAAAAATTATTATTAATGGTGGTCGCCCTTTAAAAGGTGAGGTGACCATTAGTGGTGCCAAAAATAGCGTGGTAGCCCTCATTCCAGCGACTATTTTAGCAGACGAAATTGTGACCCTTGATGGTGTTCCAGATATTTCAGATGTGGCTAGCTTGATTGACATTATGACCCTCATGGGGGCAAAGGTGGAGCGAGATGGGGAGACTCTTATTATCGATCCACGTGGTGTACAGGATATGCCAATGCCATTTGGAAAGATTAACAGTCTTCGGGCATCTTACTATTTCTACGGAAGTCTTTTGGGACGTTATGGCCAGGCAACTGTCGGTCTACCAGGTGGATGTGACCTAGGTCCGCGTCCCATTGATTTGCATTTGAAGGCCTTTGAGGCGATGGGTGCTAAGATGACCATGGATGGTTCGAGTATGAATCTTTCCACAAATGGACAGCGTCTTCGTGGGGCAGCGATCTATATGGACACCGTAAGTGTCGGAGCAACTATTAATACTATTCTAGCTGCTGTCAAGGCGGAAGGTCGTACCGTTATTGAAAATGCTGCTCGTGAACCTGAAATCATTGACGTCGTGACCCTTCTCAATAATATGGGAGCACACATTCGTGGTGCGGGTACAGATATCATTACGATTGAAGGAGTGGACTATCTCCACGGCACGCGTCACCAAGTGATCCCTGATCGCATCGAAGCAGGGACTTATATCGCCCTTGCTGCAGCTGTGGGAGAAGGGATTCAAATTACGAATGTCCTCTATGAACATCTGGAAAGCTTTATTGCCAAGCTGGAAGAAATGGGAGTTCGGATGACCATTTCTGAGGATAGTGTGTTTGTTGAAAAGCAAGAAAATCTGAAAGCTGTTCATATTAAAACCTCTCCTTACCCTGGCTTTGCAACGGATTTGCAACAACCCTTGACTCCCTTGCTCTTGACCGCTAATGGAAAGGGAAGCATCGTAGATACCATTTATCAAAAACGGGTCAACCATGTGGCTGAATTGATGCGCATGGGTGCTACCATTGAAACAGTTGGTGATCGCATTGTTTACCAAGGACCAAATCAATTAACAGGTGCTCCAGTTAAGGCGACAGACCTGCGTGCAGGCGCTGCCTTGGTGATTGCTGGTTTGATGGCTCAGGGTAGAACAGAAATTACCAATATTGAGTTTATCCTTCGCGGCTATTCGCATATTATTGAAAAATTGCAACAATTGGGAGCTGACATCGAGCTGATTGATGAAGCATAACGAACGATTTTTATGAACATTTGGACGCAACTAGCAGCATTTTCATGTTTTGAAACAGAGCGCCTCTTCTTGAGGCCCTTTCTATATAGTGATGCCGCTGACTTTTATACCATATCCTCCAATCCAGAGAATTTGCCTTTTATTTTCCCAGCACAAACGTCCCTAGAGGAATGCCAGTATGTCTTGGCCAATTATTTTCTAAAGAATCCTTTAGGAATATGGGCGATTTGTGACAAGGGAACAGACCGTGTGATTGGATCGATTAAGTTTGAAAAGTTGGATGAAATAAAGAAAGAAGCAGAACTTGGTTATTTCTTACACAAGGACTATTGGGGTCAAGGCCTCATGACAGAGGTTGTCAAAGAGATCACCTTCTTGTCCTTTCAGGAATTTCATCTCAAACAAGTCCGAATTATTACCCATGTTGAAAATATTGCCAGTCAACAGGTAGCCTTACATGCCGGTTATAGCTTAAAACGGCAATTCAAGGGAAGTGACCGCTATACCCGAAAGATGCGGGATTATTATGAGTTCTGCATAGATAGAGGAGATCTCAATGAGTAAACACCAAGCGATCTTAGATTATTTGGAGAAACTACCAATTGGCAAACGTGTCAGTGTGAGAAGTATCTCGAACTATTTGCAGGTGAGTGATGGGACCGCCTATCGGGCCATTAAAGAAGCTGAAAATCGTGGAATTGTTGAAACGAGACCTCGTAGTGGGACTGTTCGTGTCAAGTCCAAAAAGGCTGTCCTAGAACATCTGACTTTCCGAGAGATTGTAGAAATTACTGGTTCGGAAGTCTTGGCAGGAAAAGAAGGGCTGGAACGAGAGTTCAACAAGTTTTATATCGGGGCCATGACAGAAGAGCATATTTTGGACTATGTCTCTGAAGGTGGGCTTCTTATTGTGGGAGACCGGACCAATATCCAGCGCCTGGCTCTTCAACATGACAATGCAGTTCTTGTAACGGGTGGCTTCGACGTTGATCCTTCTGTTTTGGAACTAGGTCGCAGTGGTCAAACTCCTATCTTACGTACCAAGCATGATACCTATACCGTGGCGACCATGATCAACCGTGCTCTCGCCAACATGCAAATTAAAACAGATATTTTAACGGTTGAACAAGTCTATTCGCCCATGCATGAATATGGTTTTTTACGGGAAACAGATACCGTACGAGATTATTTGGACTTGGTAAGAAAAAGCCGGTTTAGTCGTTTTCCTGTCGTCAATCAACACCAGATGGTTGTTGGAGTGGTGACCATGCGAGATGCCGGAGACAAGACACCCCAGACAACTCTGGACAAAGTCATGTCCCGTACGGTCTTTACGACAAACCTGTCTTCTAGTATCGCCAATGTTAGTCAACGCATGATTGCAGAAGATTTTGAGATGATCCCTGTCATTCGGAGCAATCAGACCCTATTAGGAGTTATTACCCGTCGTGCGGTCATGGACCGGATGAGCAAGGAACAACTGTCTGGCTTGCCTACTTTCAGTGAACAAATCAGTCAAAAAGTAGTTCTGCAAGCCAATCATTTTGAATTGACGGTTGAACCAAGTATGTTAGAAAAGAGTGGTGTTCTCTCGAATGGCGTTCTCACTGAAGTTCTCACAACAGTCACTCGCCAGCTCATGATGAATTCTGGAAAAAATTTAATTATCGAACAGCTCTTGGTCTATTACCTCCAAGCTGTTCAAGTGGACGATACCTTGCGGATTGAAACGCGTATTGTCCGCCAGACTAGACGATCAGCTATCATAGATTTTGATTTGTATTTGAATCTACAGTTGGTCACCAAAGCCACTGTCACTTTGAAAATTAATTAGAATGGAAGTAGGAAATAGATGATTACATTGAAATCACAGCGTGAAATCGAAGCCATGGACCGTGCAGGAGACTTTCTTGCTAGTATCCATATTGGCCTTCGGGATTTGATCAAACCAGGTCTCGATCTTTGGGAAGTAGAAGAGTATGTTCGACGTCGCTGTAAAGAAGCCAATGTTTTGCCCCTTCAGATCGGTGTAGAAGGAAGCTTGATGGACTATCCCTATGCGACGTGTTGTGGGATCAATGATGAAGTGGCTCACGCCTTTCCTCGCCACTATGTCTTAAAAGATGGTGACCTCTTAAAGGTGGATATGGTCTTGTCCGAGCCCTTAGACAAGTCTGTTGTTGATGTCTCAAAATTAGACTTTGATAATGTACCCCAGGTGAAAAAGTATACAGAAAACTACTCTGGTGGTTTGGCTGATTCTTGCTGGGCCTATGCAGTTGGGAATGTTTCCCAAGAGGTCAAAGATCTCATGGATGTCACCAAAGAATGTCTCTATAAGGGGATTGAACAGGCGGTTGTTGGAAATCGTCTAGGTGATATCGGAGCTGCCATCCAAGAATATGCTGAAAGCAAAGGCTATGGTGTAGTACGTGATTTGGTCGGTCACGGTGTAGGACCAACTATGCATGAAGAACCAATGGTGCCTCATTACGGACGTGCAGGACGTGGCTTGCGCTTACGTGAAGGGATGGTACTCACCATTGAACCAATGATTAATACCGGAACTTGGGAAATCGATACCGATATGAAGACAGGTTGGGCCCACAAAACCCTTGACGGTGGACTTTCTTGTCAGTACGAACACCAGTTTGTGATTACAAAAGACGGTCCGGTTATTTTGACCAGTCAAGGCGAAGAAGGAACCTATTAAAACAAGTAGAGAGGAAAGAATGGAGCTGAATATAAAAAACGGTTTCGCTCTTTTCTCTTTTTATGACTTTGTTTAGGGGAGGAAAGATATGAAAAAGTTTCTAAAATGGCTAGGCCAACGACCGTTTATTAAGGGGTTCCTGCGCTTTTATATGGCCTCTGAATCGGACATCACAAGTATAGCAGTAGCCTATTATTTATTGATTTCGATTCTCCCTTTATTGTTGATTGCAGCCAATATCCTCCCTTACTTCCAGATTCGTCCGACTCAGATTTTGCTGACCTTGCGTGAAGTATTACCTGCTTCCATGTACCGGATTGTCTTGCAAGTAATCTCAACGGTGCTTACCAAGCCGTCTACTGGTTTGCTGAGTTTCTCCATCATTTCGGCTTTATGGGTCTCCTCACAGTGTATCGCTTACCTGCAAAGGGCCTTCAATAAAAGTTATGGAGTGGAGAAGGAGCGGGGGATTATCTGGGCGAGAATCTTCAGTATTTTGATTAGTTTTGCTCTGCAAGGTCTGTTCGGTCTTTCTCTGGTTTTGACCATGTTTGGCCGGATGATTATTCGTTCCGTCTATGAGATTTTTAAGTTTGACGAAAGTATCTACCTTCGCCTCCTAAATATTTCAGGCCCTTCGGTTTACTTCCTGCTCTTTTTAACCTTGCTCTTGCTCTATTACACCCTACCCAATATCAAAATTCCAAAGTTTCGCTATGTCTTTCCAGGAGCCATCTTTGTGACAGCAGTCCTTTATTTGACCTTGAATATTTTCTGGAAATATGTTGATCACTACATCACGAGTTTCCTAGATGCTCGTTTCTTCGGGTCAGTCCTTTTAGCAGTTATTATGTTCTGGTTTATCCTGGTAGCTAAGGTGTTGATTATTGGCTGTATCTTAAATGCTAGTATTCAATATGCTATTGAAGCGAGATTTGAAACAAAAGACGGTGATGTGGTAGCTAAGTACAAATCTGCTCGAGTAGCTTTTCACCAAAAAGAGGCTTCATTCAAGCGTCGTTTCCGTCTTAAAAACTTGAGAAAAAATCAGGACTGATGTTAAAGAATAAAATAGGAGCAAGCCGGTTTTCAGCCGGCTTTTTTGTGGTTGTTATTTTTTGTTGCATTTGCAATAAAAACGTGATAGAATCATTCATAAAGAAAGGAGGAGCAGATGAAGGTTCTAAGAGAGATTGGCATCATAGCCCGAGCCTTAGATTCGATTGCCAATATTGAGTTCCGAGATTTGGAACTGGCAAGAGGCCAATACCTATATTTAGTACGGATTGGGGAGCAACCAGGAATTATTCAAGAGGAGTTATCCGATTTGTTAAAAGTGGATCGCTCAACAGTAGCCCGCTCTGTTAAAAAATTAGCTGATAAAGGTCTCATCCGAGAATTAACTGATCATTCCAATCGAAAGATAAAAAAATGGATTCTAACGGAAAAGGGACAAAAGCTTTATCGTTTTATCCTTTCTGAGCATGCTTATTCTGAGAACACCGCCTTAAAAGGTTTTTCACAGGCAGAAATCCTTCAATTAGAGGAATGGCTGGCTAAAATGAGGGAAAACGTAGCAGCGGATTGGGAGTTAGTGAAAATGGGTCAAAATAGAAACTATAGTGAGGAAAAGAAATGAAATTTACAGTAGATCAAGAGTTTTGGGACTTATTTCCCCAAGCACAAGTAGTGGTGATGACAGTAGAAGATATCGACAATCATGTTGACGAGAGTAAGGATCCTTATTTTAAGGATCTTCTCGACAAGGGAGTTGCACGATCAAAAGTCTTCATTGATGAAGAGCAGTTCACTGCTAGTCCAGTCGTTCAAGAATGGCGTCAGGCTTTTACCAAATTTAAGACCAAAAAAGGAGCTCGTTCTTCCATTGAAGCCTTATTGAAACGTGTGTCACAAGGACGGGAGTTTTATCCCATTAATCCGTTGGTTGATCTCTACAATAGTGTATCTCTTGCTTATGCTATCCCCTGTGGTGGTGAAGATATGGAAAAGTTAGCTGGAGGCTTATCTCTTGGAAAAGCCAAGGGGGGAGAGCCATTCTTCCCGCTAGGAGCGGAGGAGGATGCTCCAGCTTTGCCGGAAGAAATTATCTATTATGATCAAGAGGGAGCTGTTTGCCGTTGTTTAAACTGGCGGGAAGCCCAAAGGACCATGCTGACAGAAGAAACTCGACAGGCCATTCTTGTGATGGAAGCAGTGACTGAAGAGCAAGCAGAACGGGCCAAAGAAGCGATGGATGAATTAAAAGGCTTGGTCAAGGACTATTTTGGTGTGGAAGGAAAAATCTCTTATTTGAGCGCCCAAGAAGCTAGTCTAGAAGTATAAAAAAATACCGTCAGAGACCATAAGAGTTCTGACGGTTTTTTTTAGTTATTTGGAACTTACTTCTTATTTCGGAAGACAAAAAGTTTGCTGAAGACATAGTTCAAAATGACAATCATAAATTGAGCGGCAAAGGTTTCGATGGTATTAATTGCCGTCCGATTCATATTGACAAACTGGCCGATGATTTGCGGATACTGGGTCACAAAGATGGTGGTCATCAGGAGGTCCAGCACGAGGGTACCCATTCTAGCAAAAGAGAAAACAATCAACCGTTTCAACCAGCCTTTTCTTTCTTGTTTAAAGACAATAGTATCGTTAGTAGCAAAAGCAAAAAGTATTCCTGCAATATTTCCAATCAAGGTAGCTAGTTGTTCTTGGTCTGTCAGCTGGAAAACAATCAGCCGAGTAGCAACAGAAACAATCGTCGTAGCTACACCAAAGATTAGGTAGGACAAAATTTCATTATCAAAGATTCGATGGACTAGTTTTTTCATACAATTAGTCTATCATAATTCCCTTATTTGTGCTATACTTATAAAGTTGATTTGTCGAATGTAACTCGTTCAAATGAGCTTCATTGGCAAAGCTCAACCCTTGGTGCTTAGCTTCTTTCACCAAGCATATTAGACGCGGGAAAACCGCTAAAGGAGAAAACGATGAAAAACTATACTGTTCGTGACTTGGCACAGATTGCATTAGTTGCAGCTCTCTATGTGGCCTTGACCATTACGCCTCCGTTGAATGCTATCGGAAGCAACGAGATCCAATTCCGTGTTTCTGAAATGCTCAACTTCATGGCTTTCTACAATCGGAAATACATTTGGTCTGTTACCATTGGGTGTATGATTTCTAACTTCTTGAGTTATGGAATTGTCGACGTGATCGTTGGTGGTGGATCTACCTTGGTCTTCGTTACACTTGGAGTTTACCTATTTAAACGCTATGAAGAGACAGATCTCTTTAATGGATGGATTCGCAAGGATCATTTCTTATTCTCAATTTTCTTTGCCCTCTCTATGTTCACGATTGCCCTAGAATTGCATATTATAAACAAAACACCATTCTTCTTGAATTGGTTGACAACTGGTTTGGGTGAATTTGCTTCCCTGATTGTCGGAGCTATTTTGATCAAAAAGATTGCTCAACGAATTGATTTGACTCAATAATCCACTAGAGAGTGGGACAGAAATCGGTAATTCGTTAGAATTCGATTTCGTCGTCCCACCTCCGCACAGTTGAGTAGGGCTGTAAAAGCTGATGAAATCAGTGTAGTAGAGCCCAGTCAACCACTGCGTCTTGCTCGATAATTCAAAGACAATTGAGAGGCTAGGACTTATGTCCCAGCCTCTTTTTTTGATGCCATGGCTTCATCCGATTCATTCTGAAAAACGATATTTTTTCGCTAGTGAAGTAGTCAGAAAGCCCCCAGTAAAGCGTTTTTATGGTAAAATAGGGATATGGAAACCAGAATGAAAGAGCTAGTGACACTCCTGAATCACTATGCAGAAGAATATTATACAAAAGATGCTCCGTCCGTATCGGATTATGAGTACGATAAACTCTATCGGGAATTGGTCGCGTTAGAGGAAGCCCATCCGGAGTTGGTCCAGCCCAACAGCCCAACCCATCGGGTCGGAGGAACGATTCTTAAAGGGTTTGAAAAGTACCAGCATACTTACCCACTTTATAGCTTGCAGGACGCCTTTTCTTATGAAGAATTAGTGGCCTTTGATCAACGGGTTCGCAAAGAATTCCCTGCTGTCACCTATGTATGTGAATTAAAAATTGATGGACTGTCTATTTCACTTTCTTATGTCGAAGGAGTTCTTGAAACGGGTGCTACACGTGGGGATGGGAGCATTGGAGAAAATATCACTGAGAACCTTAAGCGAGTTCGCGATATTCCTCTAGTCTTGACAGAGCCTCTTACCTTAACCGTTCGCGGAGAATGTTATATGCCCCGTGCGTCTTTTGATGCTGTAAATTTGTCCCGTCAAGAAAATGGGGAGGCAGAGTTTGCGAACCCTCGGAATGCAGCAGCTGGTACTCTTAGACAGTTGGATACGAAGATTGTTGCAGAGCGAAAACTCGCGACCTTCCTCTATCAAGAAGCGAGTCCAACTGACCAAACGAGTCAAGAGAAGGTCTTAGCTAAATTAGAACGACTCGGTTTTGTTGTCAATCCTCATCACAAGACAGCGACTAGTATCGAGCAAGTCTGGGCCTATATTCAAGAAGTTGCAGCTATGCGAGACCAGCTTCCTTATGATATTGACGGGGTCGTGATTAAAGTAAATGATCTAGCTGTTCAAGAAGAACTTGGCTTTACCGTCAAGGCTCCCAAATGGGCAGTGGCTTACAAATTCCCAGCTGAGGAGAAAGAAGCAAAACTCTTGTCAGTTGATTGGACAGTCGGTCGGACTGGAGTGGTGACACCGACGGCTAATTTGACGCCAGTTCAGTTAGCTGGTACGACGGTTAGTCGAGCTACTCTTCATAATGTGGATTACATTGCTGAGAAAGATATTCGCAAGGATGATACGGTCATTGTTTATAAGGCCGGGGACATTATCCCAGCTGTCTTGCGTGTTGTCATGGATAAACGAGTATCAGAAGAGCGATTGGAGATTCCAAGTCACTGTCCGAGTTGTCAGAGCGAGCTTCTTCATTTTGAAGATGAAGTGGCCTTGCGTTGTATCAATCCCCGCTGTCCGGCTCAAATAAAAGAAGGACTCGCTCACTTTGCCAGCCGAGATGCCATGAATATAACAGGGCTGGGGCCAGCAGTGGTTGAAAAACTGTTTGCTAAAGAACTAGTTCAAGACGTAGCAGGTATTTATCGCCTAACCGTCGATGACCTCTTGCAATTGGATGGATTTAAAGAAAAATCTGCCCAAAAATTAGTAGATGCGATCCAGACATCAAAGGGAAATTCTGCTGAAAAACTATTGTTTGGTCTGGGAATTCGTCATGTGGGAAGTAAGGCTAGCCAGCTCTTGCTCCAGGAGTTTCATTCCATTCCAGCCTTAGCAGAGGCAGAAGTTGAAAAGATTGCGGCGATAGACAGTTTAGGAATGGTGGTTACAGAAAGTCTTAAGCGTTATTTTGCCCAGGAAGGCTCTCAACTTCTTTTAGAAGAGCTTAAGGATGCTGGGGTAAACTTAGATTACCTAGGACAAAAGGTTGCAGCGGACGCACCATTATCTGGAAAAACAGTTGTCTTAACTGGTAAACTGGAACGTCTAACACGTTCGGAAGCTAGGGCTAAATTAGAAGCCTTAGGGGCTAAGGTCACAGGCTCCGTGTCCAAGAAAACTGACCTATTAGTTGCAGGTAGCGATGCGGGAAGTAAATTAAGCAAAGCTCAGGAATTATCAATTGAAATACAGGATGAAGCCTGGCTTGAAAGTTTATAGAGGCATGTATGGAAAATAAGATTAAAAAAGCACGAGTGATATATAATCCGACCTCTGGTCAGGAAATCATTAAAAAGAACATCGCAGAAGTATTGGATGTGTTAGAGGATGTCGGCTACGAAACAAGTGCCTATCAGACCACTCCAGAGCCCTTATCAGCTCAATTAGAAGCAGAACGGGCTGCTAAAGCAGGATTTGATTTGATCATTGCTGCTGGTGGAGATGGGACCATTAATGAGGTAGTGAACGGGGTTGCTAGTCTCGAACACCGTCCCAAAATGGCTTTTATCCCTACGGGAACAACCAATGATTACGCACGTGCTCTGAAGATTCCGATGGGAAATCCAGTCGCTGCTGCGCGGATCATTGAGAAGAATCAAACCATTCAGATGGATATCGGACGTGCATACGGAAGTAAATATTTTATCAATATTGCTGCCGCAGGGACCTTATCTGAATTGACCTTTAGTGTGCCGAGTGAGGTGAAGTCGCGCTATGGCTACTTTGCTTATGTGGCTGAAGCGGTTAAGAAGTTCCCTAAAAATAAAACCCGCAAGGTGCGGATTGAGCACGACAATGGGGTCTATGTTGGACCAGTTTCGCTTGTCTTCGTGGCTTTGACCAATTCAATCGGTGGCTTTGAAAGTGTGGCCCCAGATGCTAAACTTGATGATGGGAATTTCACCTTGATTTTAGTGAAAACCGCTAAATTATTTGATATGTTGTCCCTCATTATGCAAGCCGTCAATGGTGGAAAACACGTCAACGATTCAAATATTGAATATCTTAAAACCTCTAAATTGAAGATTGAAGTTTTGGACAACAAGGAAGAGTTCAAGATCAATTTAGATGGTGAATACGGTGGAGATACACCGGTGGAACTGGAAGTCTTCCACAATCACTTGGAATTTTTTGCCAACATCGATGAAATTAATGACGATGCCTTGGTCCATTCAGAATACAAATCAGAAGAATAATGGTGAAATATTGCTGAGAGTGGGCAATGCCAGTTTCTTCTTACTTAGTTAATTAGGAAATAGGAAATACAATAGGATGCATCAGTATCAAGTAAAAATCCACTACCATCATCCCGTAGGTGATTATTTTGCCCGTGATATGTGGAAGTGGCATGAAGGAGTATGGGGAGAGGAAGTCTCTTTCTCCAAGCTCGATTATTTTGGAGTTGAGGGGCTCCTAGTTTATAACTGTGAGACACCTCAACACATTGGCCATGTCATCATCAAGGAAGGAAACTGGCTTAGTCAGTCGGATGAATACCATATTGAGCTTTTGCCAGAAGGGAAGGTGCGGGAAGTCTGGTTGATTCAAGGGGATGACACCGTTTATTATTCCTTGCAGGCTGCAATGACCAGTCATGAATACAGCCGTCGGAAACCACACGCTTTTGATATGGCGACCCACTATCAAGAATTTGATGCCAAATGGGGCTATCAGGGTTGGTTGGGGTATCGCCAGCAAGATGATGATTATCGCTTTAAACTTTGGGCACCTACTGCCAATAAAGTAGACCTTCTCATCTATGATTCTGTCGCCAATGACAGCAAGGTCTGGAAGATTGTCCCAATGGTTCGTGGTCAGAGAGAATCTAGCGACCATGTTCGCAATAACTGTGGTGTCTGGTATGCGGATGTCATGGGAAACCTCAGTGGACTAGCCTATCAGTATAAGGTTTATTTTGATTACCATACAGAGATTGCGCGTGATCCTTATACGATCGCTACCAGTGAAAATGGGAAAAAATCTGCCATTCTTTCTCATCAGGATTGCATCTTCCCTGCCTTTCAGTCAGAAGCTTATGAAAAGGCTGACTGGCGTCTGGATAATCCTTGTCAGGCGGTTGTCTATGAAATGCATGTCCGGGATTTGACCATTTCTCCGACTTCCGGTGTGGATGAAGCCTATCGAGGAACCTACCGAGGAGCTCACCAGACTGGGACAAAGAACGCCCAAGGAGATGCCACAGCCTTTGACTATATCAAGGAATTAGGGGTCAATGTGGTTCAACTGCAACCAGTGACCGACCGCTATAAGACCTATGATGAAGACGGGAATGTCCTCTACAATTGGGGCTATGATGTGCAGAATTACTCTGCTCCAGAGACTAGTTACTCGACCAAACCTCACGATCCTAAGACCACCATGCGTGAGTTAAAAGAAATGATACACGCCTATCATGAAGCGGGTATTTCGGTAGTCATGGATGTGGTCTATAATCATATCTATTCGACAGAAGATGGAGCCTTCCAAACAACCGTTCCTGATTATTACTACCGGATGAATCCAAATGGATCCTTCCAAAATGGTACAGGAGTTGGGAATGAGACGGCCAGTGAGCATGAGATGTACCGCAAATTCATGATTGATTCCTTGACGTATTGGGTAACAAAATATAAGATTGACGGTTTTCGCTTTGACTTAATGGGGATTCACGATGTGGATACCATGAATGAAATCCGTGAAGCCATGGACGCGATTGATCCGCGGATTCTCCTTTATGGAGAAGGTTGGGATATGGGGACAGGCTTGGCTCCAGAAGATAAGGCCAAAAAGAACAATGCTTATCAAATGGCCCAAGTCGGTTTCTTTAATGATACCTCTCGAGATGCCATTAAGGGAGCTGAAGTCTTCGGATCCATCAAACGTGGGTATGTTAGTCGGAAGTCTACAGAAGACATCATTGCGCGTTCCGTTCTGGGAAGTGCAGAGTTGGGATCCTTCCTAACTCCAAGTCAAGTACTCAACTATGTTGAAGCCCATGATAATTACAACCTCTATGATTTACTTTCTTATGTCCATCCAAATGATTCTCAGGAGAAAATTAAGAAGCAGGTAGAAATGGCGACAGCCATGAATCTCCTCTTCCAAGGGATGGCCTTTATGCAGGTTGGACAAGAGTTCCTACGAACCAAACTAGTTGCAACGGGCGAAGATGGAGAAGTGACACATGAAGATCGAGAACGGGCTATGAATTCCTATAATGCGCCAGATGCCGTCAACCAAGTCGATTGGGATTTAGTATCTGTCAACAAGGATACAATCGAATATGTGCGTCAAATCATTCATTTGAAGAAGACACTACCTGCCTTGTCCCTCGAATCTTATGAGGAGATTTATCAACATGTCTTTGTCCATACTGCCGATATGGGTAGTGGGGTTGTGGTCTTTGAATTGACCTGGGATAAACACTATTATGTTATCTTTAACACCAGTGGACTACCATTCTATCTCCAGAACGCAAATCATCTTGAGCTCCTTGTTGGAAATAGCCGAAACAAACGTCCATTCTATGTAGAGAATTTAACAGCATCTGTCTTTGAATGGAAGAAATGAGAGTGGGACAGAAATCGGTAATTCGTTAGAATTCGATTTCGTTGTCCCACCTCCGCACAGTTGAGTAGGGCTGTAAACGCTGATGAAATCAGCGTAGTAGAGCCCACTCAACCACTGCGTCTTGCTCGACAATCCAAAAATAATTGAGAGGCTAGGACTTTTGTCCCAATCTTATTTTAAATAGAAGATAATGCCCACTTAAAAATTAAAAATTTTCCTTAGGTGAGTACGGAGGTTAGGTGAAATTATCCAGTGGATGATTTCAGCAATGCAGGAAGTTCCAAGACTTAGTTTTGAACCTAAAGTTTCAAAACTCCCGAGTACTTGAAACACTATGTTTCAAGTACTTTTCTCACAGCGGAAAGTTTTAGATTTGCTTTAATAATCCAAGGTAATAGAAGTGTTTTTTAAAAAAGTCCAGCTTCCTTAAAGTAAAAACAGTTTGTCTATATTCAAAAATAAGATTGGGAGGTCCCAATCTTATTTTTTTTCTGATGAAGATGAGCTTGAGCTACTTGAGCTGGAATCTTCACTTGAAGAAGATGAACTGAACTGTTCAGGGTGGAGTTCCTTATAGCTTGGAGCTTTGAAGAGATCAACGGTTGATTGATTGCCTCTTTGGCTATAGAGGCTGGTTGAGGCATCCCCTTTTTCTTTTTCAATTTTCTTCAATGCTTTCATCGAGTTGTTGTAGGAGTAGTCATCTGGGTTAACTTTACCAAGATCATTTCCAGTGTAGAATCGTAAGAGGTCTCCTGTTTGGATACTATCACTAATCTTAAGTTGTAAATTCGCTGCCTCACGGATTTTATCCAGTTGCTCTTTCGTTGTTTCGTCCGGATTGGTGATTTCTTCACCAGTCTTGGTGTAATAGGTCCGGCCACTGTAACTTGTATACTCAGGAGTCACAAAGTAGTTAGCAGAACGGAAAGCCACGATTTGACTGTGATCAGGAGATAACAAGTCTTGACCAACTTGAAGGAAGTTCTTAGAATCAATGCCTAACAAGTGTTCCAATGTTGGAAGCATATCAATCTCTCCACCATAGGTCTCAATGACTTTTCCCTTGTTCATACCAGGAATGACCACCATATACGGTACCCGTTGCAACATGGCATTGTCATAACTTGACCAAGTCTCAGAGTTCTTATCAAGCAAAGGAGCCAGGGATGGATTTCGAGAATTAGAAATACCGTAGTGGTCTCCGTACAATACGATAATGGAGTTCTCATAAAGGCCAGAAGCTTTGAGATAATCGAAGAAGGCCTTGATAGAAGAATCTAAGTAGTTGGCTGTTGCGAAATAGCCATTAATGGTTTCATCTTGCGTCTCTGCAAGAGGGAAACCAATCTCGTCACCAATCAGACTCGTCGTATAAGGATAGTGATTGGAAACGGTAATGAACTTAGTATAAAACGGTTGTTGCATGTGTTCCAAGTACTTGATGGAATCCTTCAACATGATCTTGTCATTAAGTCCATACTGGAAGGAATTGGTTTCATCTTGCTTGGTAAAGTATGACGCATCAAAGAAGTAATGGTAGCCCCATTGTTTGTAGGCTGTATTACGGTTCCAGAAACTTCCGGCATTTCCGTGGAAAACAGCGCTGGATTGGTAACCATTCTTAGAAAGAATGAAAGGAGCTGCTTGCTGGGTATTGGTCCCACCGTAATTTACCATAAAGGAACCTTGGTTCAAACCGAACAAGCCTGTTTCAATCATGGTCTCTGCATCCGATGTTTTACCAGCTTTTACCTGGTTGAAGATATTGGCAAATGCAAAGGTTTCGTTTGAATGGTAGAGCGAGTTGATAAAAGGGGTCACTTCGTATTCTTTGTCATCGACTTTCAATTTATAGTCGATCAAGAATTGTTGGAAGCTTTCCAAATGGATATAGATGACATTTCGTCCCTTGGCGAGACCAAAAGTTTCAGGGTTTGGTTGAGCATAATGGCTAGCAACATACTCTTCAACTGGCTTCAAGTCAACTTCAGAAGCTTTTGAGCGTTCTTTATTGGCCATGTAGGTCTGGTTGGCACTGTAACCCAAGAAGGCTGGCAAACCAAGCGCACGAACCACATAGTAGTTGGAGAACCCACGCGTCAACAATTCTGGGCGGTCAATCTCTGCTAAGAAAAGGTTGGCCGAGAAGAGCATGGCAGAGAGCGAAGTCACTGCAAAACTTGCCCGTTTGTTAAAGGGACGGGGATCTAGTTTAACCAATTTCTTTAAGAAGAGGAAAGCTAGAATCGGGAAGTCTAAAACATAGATAATATCCCAGGGACGGAATAATTCTAAGGCTGCAGCTCCAAGACCAGCGGAAACCTTACTAGAGGCCAGCATGGTATTAACCGTTACGAAGTCTGTAAACTCACGATAATAAATCGAGTTGGAAATCAACCAGATAAATAAAATGACATAGATGCTAAAAGATAGCAAATAAAAGAGTTTGGTTCTCTTAATATAAAAAGCGAGACCAATCAATAAGAGGCTTAACGGTATCGGGTTAATGACCGCGAGAAAAACCTGATAGAAGCCTTGAATATCTAAATTAAAGTCTACTGTATAGGCCCACATGGTTTTAAACCAATAAAGCAACAGTAGGGTAAAGACAAATCCTAGTCTGGTACTCATAGCATCGAGTATCGTTTTGGTAATTTTTTTCACAAAAATATACTTCCTTGCCTTATTTCCTAAAAATTTTCTTACAACAGTATACCATAATTTAAAACGTTTTGAAAATAAAGCAAGCGGATAATGAAGGAATGAAAGTAGAGGATTGAGATTTGTCATCCATTACTAAACAAAAAGAGAGAGAATGTTCAAAGTGATGGTGAAGCCTATGTTATTAATCGCTTTTTTAAGGAAGAGACTTTGTGAATTTTTGAAAATTTTGATACAATAGAGAGTATGAAAAAGCTGACAATTAACCGACAAGTTGAGAAGAAAATCCATAAAGGTTATAAGATTTTAGAAAAGATTGACTTTGGGCAACTCCCCTTTGACAATGAGGTGGTCGAGCTGGTCACAGCTTCGGGCCATTTTCTTGGGACAGGCTATCTATCAGAGCAAAACAAGGGACTTGGTTGGGTCATTTCTACGAAGAAAATCAACTTGGATCAGGCTTACTTTAGTCATCTATTTGCTAAGGCCAAGTCCAAGCGCCAGTCTTATTATCAGTCGGAATTGGATACAGCTTTTAGAGTTTTTAATCAAGAAGGCGACGGATTTGGTGGCCTGACAATTGATCTCTATGGAGATTATGCCGTCTTTTCCATTTACAATGCCTTTGTTTATCAAATTAGAGAGCTTCTTGTTACGGCTTTTCAAGAAGTCTTTCCAGAGGTTTTGGGAGGATATGAAAAAATCCGTTTCAAGGATCCAGGTTATGAGTCAGCCCATCTTTTTGGTCAAGAAGCTCCAGAGCATTTTTTGATTTTGGAAAATGGTGTTCGCTACCAAGTCTTTCTGAATGATGGCTTGATGACAGGGATTTTCTTGGACCAACACGATGTGCGTGCTAGTTTAGTAGATGGCTTAGCTGCAGGTAAATCCTTACTCAATATGTTTTCCTACACGGCGGCTTTTTCGGTAGCAGCGGCTATGGGAGGAGCAGTAGAAACGACTTCTGTAGATCTGGCCAAGCGGAGTCGCGAACTATCCGAAGCTCATTTTGTGGCAAATGGTTTAGAACTGGATCACCACCGCTTTATTGTCATGGATGTTTTTGATTATTATAAGTATGCCAAACGTCATGGTTTGACTTATGATGTGATCGTTCTAGATCCTCCGAGTTTTGCTCGCAATAAGAAGCGTACCTTCTCAGTTGCGAAGGATTACCACAAACTGATTGAGCAGTCCCTAGAGATTTTAAATCCAAATGGTATTTTGATTGCAAGTACGAATGCTGCCAATGTCAGTCGGGATAAATTTAAGAAAGAAATTGAAAAGGGCTTCAAAGGCCAAAAACATCGCTATATCAGTGAAGTGGGACTTCCAGCTGATTTTCGTTACAATGAAAGGGAAGAAAGTAGTAATTACTTGAAAGTTTTTACAATTAAGGTGGATCAATGAAATTAGTCGTTTCTGTAATGCCAAGAAATTTTGAAGAAGCACAGGCCATTGATGCCAGTCGTTATCAAGATGCAGATGTGATTGAATGGCGTGCGGATTACTTGGACAAAAATGATATTTTACAGGTTGCGCCTGCCATCTTTGAGAAATTTGCAGGCCGTGAAATTTTATTTACGCTACGGACACGGGAGCAGGGAGGAGAAATTGAACTTTCTGGTGAAGAGTACGTAGCCCTTATCCATGATATCAACAACATCTACCATCCGGATTATGTCGATTTTGAGTACTTTGGTCATCAGGCCGAGTTTAATCAGATGATGGATTACTCCAATCTTTGCTTAAGCTACCATAATTTCCAGGAAACCCCTGAAAATTTGATGGAAATTATGTCTGAATTAACGAGTCTTACACCAAAGCTGGTTAAAGTTTCGGTTATGGCCCAAAGTGAGCAGGATGTTCTGGATCTAATGAACTATACACGTGGCTTTAAGACGCTTAATCCTGAACAAGAGTTCGTAACCATTTCTATGGGGAAAATCGGCCGAATCTCTCGCATTGCTGCCGATTTAACCGGTTCTGTTTGGTCCTATGCCAGTGTTGGAGAGCAAAGTGCACCAGGTCAAATTAGCTTGTCCAGCATGCACAAGATTCGGGAGATCTTAGATGAAGATTGATGGCTATACGCGTATGGCGGCCGTGATTGCCAAGCCCATTCGTCATAGTATCTCACCCTTTATTCACAACCGGGCTTACAAATTAACCGCGACCAATGCAGTCTATCTTGCTTGGGAAATGGAAGAAGAACAAGTCGAACAAAGTCTTCAACAGTTACGGGTACTGGATATGTTGGGCGCTAATATTTCCATGCCATACAAGAAAAGGGTCTTGCCATTTTTAGATCAGGTAGATGGAAGCGCACAACTTATTGGTTCGGTCAATACGATTGTTCAGAAAGATGGTCGTTTAACAGGCTACAACACAGACGGACTTGGTTTTCTAAAGAGTCTCCCCAAGACTTTTTCGATAAAGAATAAGAAACTCGTACTTTTAGGCGCGGGTGGTGCTGCGACTGCTATTGTTGTAGAGGCTATTCGGCAAGGAGTTGGCGAAATTCATTTATTTGTTCGTCCAGAAAGCTTAGATAAGCATCAGGCTATCTTTGCTCCACTATCTGAAGTTCTTGCTTTTTCAATTGTCCTTCATGACCTATCCAGTCGGGATCAGTTAAATGCAACGATAGAAGAGACGGATTTATTGATCAATGCTACAGGACTAGGAATGGACGGGTCTTCTCTCCCTATTCCGAAAGAGTTTAACTTTCCTAAAGGATGTCTAGTGGCTGATTTAGCTTATTATCCCGCCAAGACACCTTTTCTTCAATTAGCTGAAGAACAAGGGGCGCAAACCTTAAATGGCTTGGGAATGCTCTTCCATCAAGCAGCCGTTGCCTTCGAACTGATGACGGATAAATCTTTCCCGGAAGAGGAAGTCTGGCAAGCTTTGAAATTGGAATACCCAGATTATGTATTAGAAAAATGATGGAAGAAAACAGAAAAACTTAATCAAGTATGCTCTGTTTTCTATTTTTATACAATAGTGAAATTGTAATCTTTTTCACATGGATTTGAAAGGAGATCCTTATGAAGGTGAAAGTTGATCTACCAAAGAATGGTTACGAGATTGTCATTGAGAATGGCGCAATCCAAAAGGTTGGAACCTGGCTCAGTCAATTATGGAAAGCTCAAAAAGTAGCAGTCATAACAGACAACCATGTAGGATCTCTTTATGCAAGTCAGGTGGTAAAAAGCCTTGAAAGTGAAGGATTTACAGTGATTAGCTATGAGTTCCTAGAAGGAGAAGCTAGTAAAAATCTGACGACCGTTCAGAAAGTCTATGAATTCTTAGCCAAGAATGGGATGACACGATCAGACGGCATCCTCGCTCTTGGGGGTGGTGTTGTCGGTGATCTAGCAGGCTTTGTGGCTTCCACCTATATGCGGGGGATTCATTTCGTCCAAGTACCGACTAGTTTGACGGCTCAGGTCGACTCCTCTATCGGAGGCAAGACCGGAGTCAATACACTCTATGCTAAGAACATGGTAGGAACCTTTGCCCAACCGGATGGGGTGTTGATTGACCCTGAAGTGCTGCGGACTCTTGGCAAGCGCGAGTTGATCGAGGGCATGGGGGAAGTCATTAAGTACGGTCTCATCGAAGATCCAGTCTTATGGGAAGAGCTGGATCAAATGGATGGCTCGGTTGAGTCTATTTATGAGCATGCAGAATCCCTGATTGCCCATTCCTGTCAAGTCAAGCGCAAGATGGTCGTCGAAGATGAGCTAGATCAAGGCATTAGGCTATATCTAAATTTTGGTCATACCCTTGGCCATGCGATCGAAGCAACAGCCGGTTATGGCCAGGTCATGCACGGAGAAGCCGTAGCGATTGGAATGGTGCAAGTTACTAAGGTGGCCGAAGCTAAGGGATTGGTTCAAGCCGGTTTAACGCAGGCTATTCGTCAAATGTGTCAAAAATTTGGCTTACCAGTAGAATTCCATACTTGGGATAAGGAAAAGCTTTATCAGGCCTTGACCTTGGACAAGAAGGCGAGGGGCAATCAATTGAAACTCGTTTTGGTACCTGAAATTGGAACTTGTCAGATCCATCCAGTCCCATTGGAAGAAATGAGAGACTTCTTACACTAGAAAGCGACAAAGGAGATAGCATGCGTTATTTAACAGCAGGAGAATCACACGGGCCACGTCTAACAGCTATTATCGAAGGAGTGCCAGCAGGGCTCCCATTGACAGCTGATTATATCAATGTCGAATTAAAACGCCGTCAAGGGGGCTACGGTCGTGGAGCACGGATGAAGATTGAAAGCGATCAGGTCGAGATCACGTCAGGTGTTCGACATGGCTTGACCATGGGAGGTCCTATCACCTTGAATGTCACCAATCTAGACCATCAAAAATGGTTGGAGATCATGTCTGTTAGTGATGTGGAGGAAAAGAAGAAGGGGCTCCGGAAAATTACCAAGCCTCGTCCAGGCCACGCTGATTTGGTCGGCGGCATCAAGTACCGTTTCGATGACTTACGAAATTCTTTGGAACGCTCATCCGCTCGGGAAACAACCATGCGGGTAGCAGTAGGTGCAGTAGCCAAACGTCTATTGGAAGAGATTGGGGTTCAGGTAGCCAGCCACATCGTCAATTTCGGTGGCATCGAAGTAGAGGTTCCGGAAAATCTAACGGTTTCCCAAATCAAGGAAGCGGTTGCTCAGTCAGAAGTTTCCATCGTCAATCGAGAGCGAGAAGAGGAAATCAAGGCCTATATCGATAGTGTGAAGAAAGAAGGGGAAACCATCGGAGGGATCGTCGAAACGATTGTAGGTGGTGTGCCTGTCGGTCTGGGATCTTTTGTCCAATGGGACAAGAAATTGGATGCCAAGATTGCTCAAGGGGTTGTCTCTATCAATGCCTTTAAAGGTGTAGAGTTCGGTCTAGGATTTGAAGCAGGTCGTCGAAAAGGCAGTCAAGTCATGGACGAAATTCTCTGGTCTGAGCAGGATGGGTATACTCGTCGAACCAATCATCTGGGCGGATTTGAAGGCGGCATGACCAATGGAGAGCCGATTATCGTCCGTGGAGTAATGAAACCAATCCCAACTCTTTATAAACCCCTCATGAGTGTCGATATTGAAACGCACGAACCGTATAAGGCAACGGTGGAGCGGAGTGACCCAACAGCGCTTCCAGCTGCAGGGGTTGTCATGGAGGCAGTTGTGGCAACGATCTTAGCCACAGAAGTCTTGGACAAGTTCTCATCTGATAATCTGGAAGAATTGAAGGAGGCTGTCGAGCGTCATCGGGCCTATACCAAAGCTTTCTAACTGGAGAAATAGATGGAAGAAAAGGTTGTTTATATCGTCGGTCTTGGACTGATTGGCGCTTCGTTAGCCATGGGCATCCGAAAAGCCCATCCGCAAGTGACTTTACTAGGCTATAATCGTAGTCAGGCATCACGTGATATTGCTCTAAAGAAGGGAATTGTTGATGAGGTGACGGCTGATTTGAAAGAGTTTGCTAGTCGTGCAGATATCATCATCGTCTCCCTACCTGTCAAGCAAACGATTCAAACCTTTCAGCAACTGGCGAAAATATCATTGAAAGAAGGAGTCATTGTGACAGATGTGGGCTCCACCAAGGGGGCCATTGTAGAAGCTGGCGAAAATGCTTTTAGACATCTCCCAGTCCGTTTTGTCGGCGGGCATCCCATGGCAGGGAGTCACAAGACAGGAGCTGCCTCAGCTGATTCTACTCTCTTTGAAAATGCCTACTATATTTTTACCCCAACAGCTACGACTGACCCAAGTGCGGTCTTGGAATTGAAAGCTCTACTCTCAGGGCTTGGAGCCCGCTTCATCGAGGTGGATCCAATGGAACACGATCGGGTCACTTCCCAGATCAGTCACTTTCCCCACGTATTGGCAGCTACCCTGATGGGACAAGCAGCTGCTTATACAGAAGAGCATGCCCTAGCAGGTCGCTTTGCTGCAGGAGGATTTCGTGATATGACGCGGATTGCAGAGAGTGAGCCCAGTATGTGGACCTCAGTCTTGCTATCTAATCCAGCTGCTGTTCTCGATCGGATAGTAGACTTTCAGGCTCGCCTTGACCAAGTTGCTGATATGATTCGCCAAGGACAAGAAGATGCCATTTGGTCCTTCTTTGACCACAGTCGAGAGCAACGGCAACATATGCAGATCCATAAGAGAGGAGGGGTGGAAAGCACCTTCGATATTTTTGTGGATGTTCCAGACGAAGAAGATGTCATTCTTCGAATCCTGGAGTTGCTTCGTGGTACCTCCTTGGTCAATATTCATATCAATGAAGAAAACCGGGAAGATGTCTACGGGATTCTTCAGATTTCCTTTAAGACGGCTGCTGATCAAGCGCGGGCTGAAGCCCTGATCACCGAGCAAACGAATTATAGTGTGGTGATCAAATAGTAGGTCCTAAGTAGGATTTTTACAAAAATAGCAGTTTCTAACACAAGATCTACCAGAATCTTTGTATAATAGAAAAAAACCAAATCCTTAAGGAGAAATCACATGTCAAATATTTATGATCTAGCCAATGAGTTGTCACGTGGAATTCGTGACTTACCAGAATACAAGGTAGTTCTTGCTAGTAAGGAAGCCATCAATGCCGATGCCGATGCAAAAGCTTTATTCGGAGACTATCTGGCTTTCCAACAAGAAATTCATGGAGTCATCCAGTCTGGACAAATGCCAACTGAAGACCAACAAAAGAAGATGCAAGACTTTGCTGGAAAATTACAAGGAAACCCAATTGTGAATGAATTTTTCACCAAACAACAGCAACTATCAGTTTATCTAGGAGATATTGAACGGATTATTTTTGATCCAGTTCAAGATCTATTTAAATAAGGGAGAGAGAGTGGGACAGAAATCGGTAATTCGTTAGAATTCGATTTCGTCGTCCCACCTCCGCATAGTTGAGTAGGGCTGTAAAAGCTGATGAAATCAGCGTAGTAGAGCCCACTCAACCACTGCGTCTTGCTCAACAATCCAAAGACAATTGAAAGGCTAGGACTTTAGTCCCAGCCTCTTTCGTTTCTCTTCTTAGAGGACCTTCCAAGTGAACGTTGAAAATGGCTGCTTTTTATGGTAAAATTTTTAGAAAAGCTTGAAGGGGTAAGCCATGAAATTACAAACGAATTGTAAGGGTTTAAATGGAATCATTCGTGTTCCAGGAGATAAATCGATCAGTCATCGTTCGATTATCTTTGGTAGCCTTGCGCATGGAACCACTAAGGTTTATGATATCCTACGTGGTGAAGATGTCTTATCCACTATTCAAGTATTTAGAGACCTAGGCGTTTCTATCCAAGATGATGGTCAAGTGATCACCATCGAGGGAAAAGGTTTTGAAGCCTTTCAACAACCTAAGAATGATCTGGATATGGGGAACTCAGGCACCTCTACTCGATTGATAGCGGGTGTCTTAGCAGGAAGTCCCTTCCCAGTTACCATGGTTGGAGATGATAGCTTGTCCAAACGACCAATGGATCGGGTGGCGATCCCCCTTCGAGAGATGGGAGTCACTGTTCAGGGGCAAACTGAGCGAGACATGCTTCCTCTTCATCTTCATGGAACAAAAGAGCTACAACCAATCCATTATTCATTACCGGTAGCCTCTGCTCAGGTCAAGTCGGCTCTTCTATTTGCTACCATGCAAGCAGAAGGGGAGTCAGTCATTCTAGAGAAAGAACTGACACGGAACCACACCGAAGATATGATCCAGCAGTTCGGTGGCCAGATCAGCGTGAAGGGCAAAGAAATTCGCCTACGTGGGCCTCAAAGCTTCCAAGCCTGTGAGGTGACAGTACCAGGTGATATTTCCAGTGCAGCCTTTTGGTTGGTAGCTGGTTTGATTGTCCCTAATAGTCAGATTCGTCTAGAGAATGTCGGGATCAATGAGACTCGTACAGGTATTCTAGAGGTTATTGAAAAAATGGGAGGCAAGCTTCAAATCTTGGATGTTGATCCCCTTGCTAAAGCTGCGACCCTTGTCGTAGATACGTCTGACCTTCATGGGACGGAAATTTCGGGTGATTTGATTCCTCGCTTGATTGATGAGCTTCCAATCATTGCCCTTTTAGCTACCCAAGCTTCTGGCCAAACCATTATCAAAGATGCTGAAGAATTGAAAGTCAAGGAAACGGATCGCATCCAAGTAGTGGCAGATAGTCTAAATGCTATGGGAGCAACCATCACACCAACAGAGGATGGGATGATTATTGAGGGGAAAACGCCCTTACATGGTGCCAGCCTGCAAACCTTTGGTGACCACCGGATCGGTATGATGGGAGCTATTGCAGCCTTGCTTGTAAGCGATGGTGAAGTGGAGCTTGCGCGTGCTGAAGCTATTAATACCAGCTATCCTACCTTCTTTGCAGATTTAGAAAAGGTGTCTCATGCCTAAAGTACTACTCGGCTTTATGGGAGCAGGGAAAACGACCATTGGCTCTTTATTGGACCCAGCTTTTGCAGATATGGATGAACTCTTGGTCCAACGCTTAGAAATGCCGATTTCTGACTATTTTGCTCGTTATGGAGAAGACAGTTTTCGCCAGCAAGAGTCGCTTTTATTGCAAGAGTTACTCAATCAAGAGAGCTTGGTCATTTCAACTGGTGGGGGCATCGTCCTGAAACCAGAAAATCGCAAGCTTCTCAAGAAGAATGCTTGTAATATTTATTTACGGATTGATTTTGAGCGGCTTTATCAAAGACTGGCTGCCGATCCTGCAACTAAGCGCCCTCTCTTTCTTAATAAAAAACCAGAAGAGTTTCGTGCCTTGTATGAGCAACGCCTGCCCCTTTATGAAGAAGTAGCCACACATGTGATTGATGTTGCTGATAAGACACCAGAAGAAATTGTGGAGATCATCCGATGCTTGTAGCTTATCTCGGTCCTAAGGGATCCTTTACCCATCATGTAGCCCTTGAAAGTTTTGAAGAGGCGACCTTATGCCCTTACGGGTCTATCACAGAAGTGATCAAAGCTTATGAGTCCGACCAAGTAGATTATGCGGTCATACCTGTTGAGAACTCTATCGAAGGTAGTGTCCATGAGACGATTGACTACCTCTTTCACCAGGCTCATTTTCAGGCTATTGCAGAAGTGGTCTATCCCATTAAGCAACAACTCTTAGCAGTTAAGCAGGATCAAGCCATTGAAGTGATCTATTCGCATCCTCAAGCATTAGCCCAAGGGAAAGCCTATGTCCAGGAGCATTTCCCTCAAGCCAGACTAGAGATGACAACATCGACATCCTATGCAGCTCGATATGTCTCTCAACACCCGGAACTTCCTATTGCAGCCATTGCGCCTTTGGAGGCTAAGGATGAATATGGTTTGGAAGTGGTAGCTAGTAATATTCAGGAAATGGATCAAAATTTCACCCGCTTTTGGATCCTTGGTCAGCGACCTTTTGAAGGCAGTCGCTCGCTGAAGAAAGCTGCTAGTAAGGATAGTTTGGCGATTACCTTACCAAGTAATATTGCGGGCTCCTTATGCCAGGCCCTATCTACATTTGCTTCAAGAGAATTAAATTTAACAAAAATTGAAAGTCGTCCTTTAAAGACGGCCCTAGGGGAGTATTTTTTTATCATCGATGTGGTGGATGCTGACGAATTACTGTTTGCTTCTGCCTATCAAGAACTGGAGTCCCTGGGGGTATCTATCAAAACCTTAGGCCACTATTGGGTCTATGTGCTAAACGACAATGAAACGGAGAACGTATGAGTAGAGAATCAGAAAACCTATCCTATCATGAACAAAAAAGATTGGATTATCTTTATTCCAACTACCATTACCTAAATGAAAAGGAGCAGTTGGAATATAAGTATTTAAAAAATAAATCAGAGGGACGCTTCCAAGACGATCCCGTTTCAGCAAGAGCAGAAAAGTCTGTTGCTCCTTCAAGTAAAAGAGAAGACAATTCTGACGAATTACCAGTCTATCCATCACGTAGCCGGAAGGACAAGCCAAAAACCAATAAAAAGAATCGAGAGGAAGTAGCCACTCTTCCCAAACGTAAGAAGGGAAGAAAAATCCGCTTCAAACGTATTTTAAAATGGATAGCCATCTTCTTCTTATTGGTCATCGGTGGGATGGTCTTTATGTTTCTCAAAGGCTTGAATAGCAAACCTGGTGGTACCAATGCCCAACCAGCTGTTAAAGAGTATTTTAACGGTCAGAAGACCAAAGACGGGGTCAATATCCTGATCTTGGGGACAGATGGTCGGATCGGGGAAAGCTCATCTGAGACGCGAACAGACTCTATCATGGTGGTCAATGTCAATAACAAGGACGGCAAGGTGAAATTGGTCAGCTTCATGCGAGATACTCTGGTTCATATCGATGGCGTTAGCCAACAAACGGATCCAGAATATCAAGATTACTATGACCAGAAGCTGAATACGGCCTTTACCATTGGAGAGCAGAATAACAACCAAGGAGCAGAGTTGGTCCGTCAGATGCTCAAAGATAACTTTGACATTGATATCCAATACTATGCCATGGTCGATTTCCAAACCTTTGCGACAGCTATCGATACTCTCTTCCCGAATGGAGTGGAGATGAATGCTCAGTTCTCCACCATTGATGGTGAAACTGTCTCTGAGGTTGAAGTCCCTGATGACTTGAATATGAAGGATGGGGTCGTTCCTCAACAGACCATCAAGGTTGGAAAACAACGGATGGATGGCCGGACACTCCTCAACTATGCTCGTTTCCGTAAAGATGATGAGGGTGACTTTGGTCGGACCCGTCGCCAACAAGAGGTTATGTCTGCCATTATGCACCAAATCAAGGATCCAACCAAGCTCTTTACTGGATCTGAAGCACTAGGAAAGGTCTTCGCTATGACCTCAACCAATGTACCCTTCTCCTTCCTATTGACCAATGGGATTGGCTTAGTCGGAAGTGCCAGCAAGGGGATTGAACGCATCACCATCCCAGAAAATGGGGATTGGGTCGATGCCTACGATATGTATGGTGGCCAAGGTCTCCTGGTGGATTTTGAAGCATACAAAAACAAATTGTCCCAAATGGGCTTAAGATGATATAATTAAGGGATAGGAGTTTTGAAAACTCCATCCCTTTTAATTTGTAGAAAGATTGAACACCATGTTAAAGAAAAATGAAATTGTAACCGTTGAGATTGTCGATTTGACACACGAAGGAGCAGGAGTAGCTAAGGTCGATGGCCTGGTCTTTTTTGTGGAGAATGCCCTGCCAGGAGAAGTTATCCGCATGCGCGTGCTCAAGGTCAATAAGAAGATCGGCTACGGAAAAGTAGAGGAATACTTAGAAAAATCTCCTCACCGTAATGAAGAGCTAGACTTAGCCTATTTGCGAAGCGGCATTGCCGACTTGGGCCACCTAGCTTATCCGGAGCAGCTGAAATTCAAGGCCAAGCAGGTCAAGGATAGCCTTTACAAGATGGCAGGAATCTCTGATATCGAAGTGCCCCTGACCTTGGGGATGGACCACCCCGTCCAGTATCGCAACAAGGCCCAGGTGCCTGTCCGTCGTGTCAATGGTCAGGTAGAGACAGGCTTCTTTCGCAAGAACTCTCATGATTTGATGCCGATTGAAGATTTCTATATCCAAGATCCAGTCATTGACCAAGTTGTCTTGGCTCTTCGAGATTTGATTCGTCGGTTTGACCTCAAGCCTTATGATGAAAAAGAACAATCAGGCCTGATTCGCAATCTGGTAGTCCGCCGAGGTCACCATTCAGGAGAAATCATGGTCATTTTGGTCACTACTCGTCCCAAGGTTTTCCGTGTGGACCAGTTGATCGAGCAGTTGATCAAGCAATTCCCAGCCATCAAATCCGTTATGCAAAATATCAACGACCAGAATACCAATGCCATTTTTGGGAAAGAATGGCGTACGCTTTATGGTCAGGATTACATTACTGACCAAATGTTGGGAAATAGCTTCCAAATTTCTGGACCAGCCTTTTACCAGGTCAATACCGAAATGGCAGAGAAGCTCTATCAGACAGCTATTGACTTTGCGGACTTGAGAGCAGAGGATATCGTGATTGACGCCTACTCCGGAATTGGGACCATTGGCTTGTCAGTTGCCAAGCATGTCAAGGAAGTTTATGGAGTTGAGGTCATCCCAGAAGCAGTGGAGAATAGCCAGAAGAATGCTAGCTTAAACGGCATCAGCAATGCTCATTATGTCTGCGATACAGCAGAAAATGCCATGAAGAACTGGCTCAAGGAAGGCATCCAACCAACCGCTATCCTAGTCGACCCACCACGCAAGGGCTTGACCGAAAGCTTCATCAAAGCAAGTGCCCAAACAGGCGCTGACCGCATCGCCTATATCTCCTGTAATGTGGCTACTATGGCGCGTGATATCAAACTCTACCAAGAGTTGGGCTATGAATTGAAGAAAGTGCAGCCGGTGGATCTTTTTCCGCAGACGCACCACGTTGAGTGTGTTAGCTTGTTAGTAAAACGCAGTTAATCCTCAAAAGGTTCCCCGAACCTTTTGAATCCCGCAGACGCATCATGTGGAGTGTGTGAGTTTGTTGGTAAAACGTAGCTAATCCTCAAAAGGTTCACTGAACCTTTTGAGTCCCACAAATACATCATGTTGAGGCAGTATCACTGCTTGTACGAGCTACATAGTAGCGAAGTAGAAGTAGATGCTCCGCCCATGGGATAGGACTCGTAGAATGAGGGGGAAACCGACGAAATGATACGGTAAGTTCGAACCGCTGAGTGTGCGACTCTGCTCTTCCAATCTGAGACAGCGAAAAGTAGAAGGGTATGGTATTGGTATCAATCAATGAGTAATAAAGTAACAGGATGATTCGAAACATTTGCTTGTAATTTGCGGAGGAACATCAATATGGATGGAATAACAAAAGATTCTATAAAAACGGCTGAACTAATGAAACAATTATGGCCCCAATTGACCGATAAAGAAGCTATTGATGAAGTAAAAAGATATACGAATGGAAAAAATACTGCAATCTTTACTGAAGTTGAAGGTGACACAATTGTAGGTCTAGCACTATGTTCACTCAGATTTGATTATGTTGAAGGCTGTAAATATAGTCCTGTTGGATTTTTAGAAGGGATTATTGTCGACGAGGAATATTGTTTAAGAGATATTGCTAAAAATCTCTGTACAAAATGTGAGGAATGGGCGAAAAATAAAGGATGTAAGGAATTTGCAAGTGACTGTACTTTAACCAATACGGATTCTATAAGATTTCATCTCAATATTGGATTTCAGGAGGCAAATAGAATTATTCATTTTAAGAAGAAATTATAATTTCAGAATGTGGTCAAAATTTATGTATCTTTAGAAAGTGTGAAAGATTGGACGAACAAATTTTTTTGATGGGTGGAAATCCGCCAATAAAAAATCATACCATTGTTAATAAAATAGTGTCATCAAGTACGATCGAAAGAATTGTCATTTTTACAGTTTATCGAGAAAATTGGGAACCGTATATGAAAAAGTACACGGAAGTTATCCAAAGCCATTTTCCTAACTTAAACACTGATTACTTACTCTTGGACACTGAGCAGATTGATTTTGATAGCTATCTAGATGCTGATCTAATTATTATCGGTGGTGGAAATACGGAAAAGTATTTAGCTACTTACGTCAATCAGCAGTTCAAAAATTATATCGATTGCATGCTGAATAAAGGGGCGAAAGTTATGGGATTTTCTGCAGGAGCCCTATTATTAGGAGAAAAAGTCTATGTTTCACCTAATGATAATTCAGATCATCAGTAAAGATAAAAAATGGATTAGGATTCTTTAGTCAGTTTTTAATTAGTGTCCATTATGATTCATGGAATGATAAAGCTAATAAGGATAGAGCTGAAGAACTCGTTAATGTTCCCATAATTCCACTAAATGATCATTCCTGTCTTGTATTAGATAAACTTGGAAACATCACAGAGAAAATTGACTAGTTTTGATCATGTGAATCTGAATCTACGAAACTAAAGTATTGACGAAATGAATAATGAAAAGCCTTGATTGTAAGGCTTTTTTTGTGTTTTTGTGATAGAATATAGGTAGTTATAATCGACAGCAAGTAAGAAACAGTAAAAAAATTTTATACGTAGAATAATCAAGATTAGGAAAAAAATGACAGAAATTGACAAAAAGAATTTAAAAAATTATCTTTATTGTACATTTGGAATTACTTATATAGCTTGGGGAATTCTTACCATCTTTACGCAATCTCATATTTTGGGATTAGAAACATTTATAGGGAGAATGTTACATATAGTAGGTGCACTTGGTCCAGCTATTGCAAGTGGCTTTTATTTGAAAAGGAATAATATAAAATTTAAACAATTTTTATTTAGTAAGAAAGAAAATAGTAGTATTTATTTCATTATTCATCTGTTAGCAATTTTGATACTATTTTCTGTATCTTCCTTAGAATTAAACGGAGTATCCATTTATCTGATGCCATTATTCTTTATACAACTAATTTTTTTTGGTGGTGGACATGAAGAATTAGGATGGAGAGGAATATTACAGCCGTTACTTGATAAAAAATATACTTATTGGCAATCTAATTTGATTGTAGGATCAATCTGGGGAATTTGGCATCTGCCTTTATGGTTTATAGTTGGAGAAAGTCATCAAGGATTTCCTTTTATTTTATTTTTTATATATACATTATTTTTAAGTTTTGTTTTAGGGCTTCTTTACCGTCAAACGAAATCTGTGGGATACTGTATAATATTTCATGCGTTCGCAAATTTGTTAAATCTCTATTTTGTGTTAAAAATTAATGTTATTTTTATTATCATTTTTATTGCTTATTTAATTTATACAATATTGGCGAGTAATAGAATTAGTAAGGAAAAGAGTTTGTATCCAAAATAACTGGATATACTCTAGAAAATGAAGATGATTTTGTTCAAGGGAATAAAGTAGAAATAACGAACATTTAGATGAAAGGTTTAGAGTAAATATGAGTCTCTTATTTGAAGAATTTAAAACCATTTGTTTCCATTTAAATCGAGTCGGAATTACACCGACACTGATGGGTTCTTTGGGATTGGAGTTTAGAACGAAAGAAAATTGGGGGCCGTCTGACATTGACATTCATGTACCTGGTGACCCTAGAGGTTGGGAAGCACCTGATCATCTCAGAATTTATGACTGGTTCAAGATAATGAAAGTGATGAAAGACTTAGGCTACGTCTTAATAGATATTCATGAGCATGAATTCCAAAAGGATAGAGTGAGTGTTGAATTTGGAAGTATCGATTCCTTACTTGATTTTGCAGGAGTTTCGGAATCGGATATAGAGCTTATTCACATTGAAGGCATCACTTTTCGTCTTCCAAGTCTGGAGCAGTATCTAAGTATTTACAAAGCTTCTTCTCAAGACTCCTATCGAAATGATCACAATAACAATAAGGATTTTAAAAAGATCGAGTGGCTGGAAAGACATTTGTAAATTATCATATGAAAAGTAGTAAGTTGTAAGACTGGTTACTTTTTTATTTTTATTATCATTTTTATTGCTTATTTAATTTATACTATATTGGCGAGCAATAGAATTAGTAAAGAAAAGGATTTTAAATTTTAGAATGGATGTCGTTTCTTTTTTGAAGAAGCGATCAACTTTCCGTTCCACAGTATCATTTCAAAATCATTGTCATTGCCTTTCGTCCATTAGTATAAAGAAAAATAGCATCACACATTGAAGCAGATGATCCGCCCATGCGACAAGGTGAGACCGAAGGTCGAGAAGGTGCCCTGGGGTATAGGACTCGTAGAATGAGGAGGGAGACCGACGAAACGATACGGTAACAGCGAACCGCTGAGTGTGTGAGTTTATTGGTAAAACGCAGCTAAACATCTCGCTTTTACATTTCAAGGCGAGATGCTTCAAAGCTCCACTGGAGCTTTGAGCTCCCCTTACCTTTTGAGTCCACAAACGCATCACGTTGCGCTATTGTCCAAACTAGATGTCGACAACCATATCAAACTTGAAATTAATGAAGAAGATATTGAGTCACTTTCCATCAGAAAGGATGCGACTTATCCAGAAATCAAAGACCATGTTTTGAAGAAATATGGTTTTAAGGTTTCTAGTTTTTACATTGCACAAGTGAAACGATAGTTTGGCTTGATTGAACGTGAGAATTTCAACAAATCAAGCAAAGAGGAACGCGATCAACGTGTTACAACTTGTCCACCTGAAAAAGAAGAAGCAATCAAAGATACTTTGGCTTGGTTTGGGATAATTTAAGTTTATAAACTATCTCCATTAAGTATTTTCTTAGTGGGGATTTTTTATTATCAGATGATATAATTGATTTATGGATAAAAATAAAGAAGTTAATCAAGACGAAGTTATTGAAGATAAAAAAATTGAAGAGGTAATGCTTGAAAATCCAACTATATCATTAACTCCTCAAGTAGAAGGTGTTGCAAATAGTGTTAAGACACTTAAGGAGTTATCTGCTTACAAAGATATTGCTAAAATTTCTTCTCACTACAATTCACAATTGTCTAAAATGGCAATTGTTTTAGGTGAATCATTGAGTAAAGCCTCGGTTGTTTACAATAAAGATATCTTACCTCAAACTTTAAAATCAATCCAAGCAATTTCTGAATCTGCTAAAAGGATTGTCGAAACTACTCAGATAAATTATGCTGATATTATTTCTGGGTTAGGTGAAATAGTCCAAAAAATTCCAAAACCTTATACAGATGAAGAATATGAAGATATAAAATTTCATATTGAAAAAACAGCAGATAAGGGATGGGTTGTATATTACTTTGTAGGTAATACATTCGAGCGTTTGAAATCTGCTGATATATCTGAAATTGAAAACGAGTGGGTAGAATTACTTAAAAGGGATTTAGATAACAAGGATACAATTGAGAAACTAAGTAAGTGCCATTGGTATTCTTCTTATCTGATTGATTCAATGTATGACTGTTACAAGTGCAAAAATTATTACGCAGCTTATACTCTTGCTACATTAGCTATCGACGGTGCTGTAAACAGAATAGCTGAAGAGTTAAGCATAGAAGATGGCACAAGCAGAAAGAGAAATATAGTCGGTTATAGAGCTGTAAAGGGGATAGAGGATAAAATAGAAAAACATTCCTTGACCTATTTTGGTTTATTTAAATGGCTATATAATTTTTTTCAATATACGGAAATGTTTACACTTGATGAACCTAATCGACATATGATTGGACATGGTCGCTGGGATAAGGAAATTTCAGAATTACAATTTTTAAAAGTATTCAATACCTTATTATTTATTTCGGATGGATTGTTATTAGAATTTGATGATGTTTTAATTGATTATTAGTCTCTAAAAATCAGCTGTGTAATTGCTTTATCCGATGTCGGCTTAATAGGAAAAATAGTTTTGAAATGATATAATATACTTAAATAAAAAATTGCGAAGGGTACCCTTCCTTTATGCTATCACCATAAAGGAATCCTATTAGTCCTTCAACAATTTTGAATGAAAGCTCTTTTTGAGCTTCAGGAGAATGAGAAATGACACCAGAACAAGAAGCTAGAATTATTATTGATAAAAAATTAGAAGAAGCTGGATGGACACTTCAAAAAATGGAGGAATTAAATCCGCGGGCTTCATTGGGAGTTGCCGTTCAAGAATTTGCAACGGATACAGGACCAGTAGATTATGTCCTTTTTATTGATGGTGAAGCTGTTGGGGTAGTAGAAGCAAAACCTACAGATGAAGGCGAAAATATTACTGTTGTTGAAAATCAATCTAAGCGCTATGCAGAGAGTGAATTTAAGAGAATCAAAAAATCACCTGAGATTCGTTTTGCCTATGAAGCAACAGATTTACTAATTCGTTTTACGGATTATAAAGATGAGAAATATCGTTCTCGTGAAGTATTTTCTTTTCATAGACCTGAATTTTTGGAAGAGTTGCTAGAACAAGATGATACCGTACGGAATAACTTGAAAAAGGTCCCAGAGTTGGATGAGACAGGTTTCCGTGATTGTCAGGTTACTGCGATTACCAATCTAGACCAATCTTTTGCAGAAAACAAACCTCGTGCTTTGGTTCAAATGGCAACAGGAGCAGGTAAAACTTTTACTGCAATTACACAAGCCTACCGTCTCTTGAAATATGGAAAAATGAAACGTATCCTTTTTCTTGTGGATACTAAAGGTCTAGGCGAGCAAGCTGAATCAGAATTTCTTGCCTATAAACCAAATGATGATCCAAGAAGTTTCTCTCAATTATACGGTGTTAAGCGTCTATCAAGTTCTTACATACCAAATGATGTCCAAGTATGTATTAGTACGGTACAGCGAATGTATTCCATTCTAAAAGAAGAAGATTTGGATGATGCTGATGAAGAAGAGTCATTGGAAACATATGTTACCGCAGATAGTAAAACACCTAAAGAGGTTGTTTATAATGAAAAATACCCTCCAGAGTTTTTCGATTGTATCATTATTGATGAGTGCCATCGCTCGATTTATAATGTTTGGCAACAGGTTTTAACTTATTTCGATGCCTTTTTGATTGGTTTGACTGCTACACCAGATAAAAGAACTTTTGCTTTCTTTAATGAAAATCTAGTCAGTGAGTACAGACGTGAACAAGCCATTATTGATGGCGTCAATGTTGGGGAGGACATTTACCATATTGATACAGAGGTTACTCAAAAAGGTGGTCAGATTCTGAAGAGATATATTGAGTATCGTGAACGTAAGAGTCGGAAAAAACGCTGGGCGGAGATGGATGAAGACATCGAGTATGATAAAAGTACGTTAGATAAAAGTGTCGTAAATCCAAGTCAAATTCGTACAGTCATTAGAACATTTAAGGAAAAGTTAAAGACTGAACTTTTTCCGTATCGAAAAGAAGTTCCTAAAACGCTGATTTTTGCTAAGACGGATAGTCATGCAGATGATATTATCAATATTGTTCGTGAAGAATTCGGAGAAGGGAATGAATTCTGTAAGAAAATTACCCATGCTGCCAAGGATGCGGATACGGTATTGACCTCTTTTCGAAATGACTTCTATCCTCGTATTGCAGTCACAGTGAATATGATTGCTACAGGAACAGATATCAAACCACTTGAGTGTTTGATTTTCATGCGTGACGTAAGAAGTAAAAACTTCTATGAACAAATGGTTGGTCGTGGCACACGTACACTGAGCTTGGAAGACTTAAAAAAAGTTTCTCCGTCAGCTACTGAAAGCAAGGATCACTTTGTTATTGTAGATGCGGTAGGTGTTACGAATTCTAAGAAAATAGAAACAAAGTCATTTGAGCGAAAATTGGGTATTTCTCTTAAAGAGTTGATGCTGAATGTTGCTTTAGGTGATGATAGTGAAGACACGTTGAATTCACTGGCAGAACGCATTACAAGACTGGATAAGAGATTGACCAAGAAGGAGCAGAAAGATTTTGTTGTAATCGTGGGTGCTTCAGCGCGTGATATAGCTTACAATTTATTACACGCTCATGATGAAGATACTATTTTTGAGCGAGCACAAGAGTTGGCTAGTTCGGACGCACCAAATGAAAAAGAAATCAAAAAAGCTCAAAAATCTTTGCTGAGAGAAGCGACTGATCCATTCTTTAACCCAGATGCTCGAGATTTTATTGAGAATGTCCATAAGAACCATACGCAAATAATTGATAGTGTGAATATTGATTCAGTCTTGTTTGCTGGATATGATTCACAAAAAGATGAAAATGTCAGCAAAACCATTCTTACTTTCCGTGAATTTATTGAGGAGAATAAGGATGAGATTATTGCATTGCGCATCATTTACAACGAATCCTATAAAGATAGACCAATGGTTATCCAGCAATTGAAAGCTTTGTATGAGACATTACAACAGAAAAACTTAACTGTGGATCGAGTTTGGGAAGCGTACGCGACTAAAGATATTGAAAAAGTGAAAAAACGTAGCACAATGGCACAAATCACGGATTTGATTTCATTAATTCGTTATGAAATGGGAGTAGTAACTGAATTGTCGCCCTTTGCAGACTGTGTGAACCAAAACTTTAAGGACTGGACCTTTAAAAAGAATGCAGGGTATTTGCAATTCACAGAAGAACAGATGGACTGGTTGCGTTTGATTAAAGAGCATATCATTTCTTCTTTGAGTATTCTGGAAGAAGACTTTGATCGGACACCGTTCGATCAAAAAGGTGGATTTATTGGCTTTTATAATGTCTTTGGAGAAAGTTATAAAGATATTATGGAAGAATTGAATATGGAACTTGTAGCATAAACGAGGAGGAGTGGAGTTGAAACTTACTGAATATGAATTGGGGGAGTTGTTAATTTACGAACAACCTACTGCCTATATTGTTAATTCAACTGAATATAGTGATAGCTACAAAACTCCAGTTTTAACAGCCGGAAAGTCTTTTATCCTTGGATATACTAATGAAACTGATAATATCTTTGGTAAATTACCTGTAATTCTTTTTGATGATTTTACGACAGCTACTCAATTTGTTAATTTTAAATTTAAAGTAAAATCTTCAGCTATGAAGATTTTGAACGTAAACACTGAGTTAGTGAATCCTAAGTATATTTTCTATAGAATGCAGACTATTCAGTTTGACCACAGTACACATAAACGATATTGGATTCAGCAATATTCTAAATTAAAGGTACAGATTCCTCCTATTGTAGAACAAGAACGCATTGTTGCAAAGATTGAGGAACTATTCTCTGACCTTGATAATGCTGTGGAAACTTTGAAAGCGACAAAAGCACAGCTAAAGCTATACAAACAAGCTGTATTAAAGAGTGCTTTTTCTAGATGCATCGAATTAAAAAAAGCTGAAGATTTATGCTTCTTCATTACAAAAGGAACTACGCCCAAAAAAGCGGAGTTTCAACTTGAGGATAAGAGTATACCGTTCATAAAGGTATATAATTTAACTTTTGATGGAAGTTTAGATTTTACTATCGAACCAACATTTATTGCAAAATCTATTCATGAGACTTCATTAGGACGATCTATTGTTTATCCCGGAGATGTATTAATGAATATTGTTGGTCCACCTATGGGCAAAGTATCAATAGTTCCAAGTTCCTATGATGAGTGGAACATCAATCAGGCCATTGCACGTTTTAGATGCAAAGAGGAGTTAAATAATAGATATTTAGCATATTTTCTTATGTCTTCAGAAACTGTAGAAAAAATGAGTAAACAAACTAAAGCTACCGCGGGACAATTCAATTTAACTCTTGAAACATGTAGAAATATAGACATTCCTGTATGTTCAATAAATGAACAACTTAAAATTGTAGATAATCTTGATACGCAACTTACTGCATATAACAATATAGAGAAAACAGTAAATGATGCCTTGCAACAAGCTACTTCTATGCGTCAAAGCATACTGAAACAAGCCTTTGAAGGGAGACTCTAATAATGGCAACTGGAAATTCAAGCTCAATTATTTCTAAAGTTTGGGCGATGTGCAATCCCCTTCGAGATGACGGAGTAACTCACGGGGATTATTTGGAACAATTAACTTATCTGCTTTTTTTGAAGATGGCTGATGAGTATTCAAATCCACCATATAACCGAGATACTGGAGTTCCAGCTGGTTATACTTGGAAAGAGCTCAAAAATGCAAAGGGTGCAGAGTTAGAGACACAGTATAAAAGTACCTTGGAGGAACTTGGTGAGAAGCCAGGCATGCTCGGTCAAATATTCAAGGGAGCTACCAATAAAATCACAAATGCAGCTATCCTTTATCGCATCGTTCAGATGATTGATAATGAAACTTGGGTAGCTATGTCGAGTGATGTAAAAGGTGAAATATATGAAGGACTTTTGCAACGAAATGCGGAAGACCAAAAGAGTGGTGCAGGTCAATACTTTACACCACGTCCTGTTATCAATGCAATGGTCCGATGTGTAGCACCAGAGCCAATGAAAACTATTGCAGACCCATGTTGTGGTAGTGGTGGATTTTTCCTTGCTTCACAATCCTATATTTCTGACCCAAGTAATTATACGCTTGATCGAGAACAGAAAGAATTTTTGAAAGATAAGACATTCTATGGAAATGAAATTGTCGGTGCGACCTTCAAAACGGCTTTGATGAATTTATATTTACATAATATCGGTGACATCTATACAGAAGCGCCAGTAACCTTAGGAGATGCTTTGTTACTCGATCCAGGTTATCGTGTAGATTATGTCCTTACTAACCCACCATTTGGTAAAAAATCTTCACTTACTTTCACGAATGAAGACGGAGAGCAAGAAGAAGAAGAACTTATTTATAATCGTCAAGATTTTTGGACGAGAAGTTCCAATAAACAGCTGAACTTTATTCAGCATATCAACACGATTCTGAAGTCAACCGGTAAAGCAGCAGTTGTCTTACCTGATAATGTATTGTTTGAGGGTGGAGCAGGTGAAATTATCCGTAAAAAGTTGCTTGAAACAACTGATTTACATACTATTTTGAGATTGCCAACAGGTATCTTTTACCGTCCTGGTGTAAAAGCGAATGTTCTGTTTTTTGATAAGAAACCAGCAAGTCCAGAAGCTCAAACGAAAGAGGTTTGGGTATATGATTTGAGAACGAATGTACATTTTACACTTAAGAAAAATCCAATGACTGATGCCGATTTGCAAGATTTTATCCAATGCTATAATCCCTCTAATCGTCATAATCGGACTGAAACTTGGTCAGAAAGTAACCCTTATGGCCGTTTCAGGCGATTTAGCTTAGCTGAAATTATGTCTCGCGACAAGACAAGCTTGGATATCTTCTGGATTAAAGATAAGTCTCTAGCTGATCTAGATAATCTTCCATCACCAGATGAATTGGCAGGAGATATCATCGATAATTTACAGAGTGCTCTAGATAGCATTAAAGAGTTGCAAGCACAATTGGAGAATAATTAAGTTTAAAACTTACGAGCATTGCCGAGTATTTGGTGATGCTTTTTTCGAGTCATTATTTCTTTAAAAATGATATACTAAACATATAGAAAAGCGAATGTGGGCTTGAGCTGTTCTTGTTTTTACGCCTATCAAAATAAGAGAAGCAAACTTCCGCAAGGCAAAAGTGTTCTTAGAAAGTATAGGGTATGAAGTCGATCGGAGCTATTTTGGAAGTTAAGATGGCGAAGAGATTGTCTACAGAAAAATAGGCGGCGAAGATTGGCACTTCTTGTAGCACTTGGACCCATCCTTTTTAGAGATTGAAGATATAGAAGGATATGTGAAGGAAGAGCTGGAAGGCTTGATGTAAGGAATTGAAGAAAACCATAAAAGGAGGTATCTTATGCTTGGAGCAATAGTTGGAGACATTGTTGGTTCTGTTTACGAATGGAACAATATAAAAACGAAGGACTTTCCTTTATTTCGTGAGGACTGTTTTTTCACTGATGATACGGTTATGACCTGTGCTGTTGCTGAAGCCGTTATGAATGGTGGTCAGATGGATGATTTTATCGATGCTATGAAGAAGTATGGTAGGATGTATCCTGATGCTGATTATGGAGCTCGATTTGATACATGGATTAGGAGTGAGAATCGTGAGCCTTATAATAGCTTTGGAAATGGTTCTGCGATGCGCGTTTCTCCGTGCGCTTGGGTGATGGATGCCACAACAGCTGAGTTGCCGTCTGATGGGAAACGTCTGGTGCAACTTTCTGCAGAGGTGACGCATAACCATTTAGAAGGAATCAAAGGAGCAATGGCTACAGCGAATGCTATTTATATGTGCCGTTATTTCTTTGGTGATGGTGGTAGCGATACCTCTGCAGAGATTAAAAGACGCATCAAGGAACATATCGAGAAAGAGTATGGATATGACCTTTCTAAATCGCTAGATGAAATTCGTCCTGATTATCAGTTCAATGAGACATGTCAGGATACGGTTCCTCAGGCTATTATTGCCTTTCTTGAAAGTACAGACTTTGAAGATGCGATTCGAAATGCGATTTCTCTTGGTGGGGATAGTGATACTCTTGCTGCAATCACAGGAAGTATCGCCGAAGCAGCTTATGGAATTCCTGAGTGGATCAAAGACGAGGCCTTTAGCTATCTGGATGAGCCTTTGAAAGAGGTGCTTAGACGATGGGAAGAAACGATTGTAATAAAATAATAGATAGGCGTTATGCGGACCGATACTGAATGACGGAGGGTTATCGATGGTTATATTGGAATTGTATCAAGGTGATTATCAAAAGGATTTAGTCGCGTTTGATTCTTTAGAAGAGGGAAGAGCCTTTGTAGCGCAAATCCCGGGATATACTTTAGAAACAGAAGATGGGTTTGAAGTGGAGTATGTAAATCCTAAACACTTGCCGGATTATATGGAAATTGTCTTCAATGGAAATATTGTCCCTTTATCTAGATTTTCGTTTGAACCTGAAGAAAATGTCGAGATTATTTGGAAAGAGATTTCGAATCTATCCGTTACAAACGATAAAATGATCGAAGGAGCTACAAAAGTAGATGCTTATGTCGTTAATAACGATGAAGTCAAAGCCTATATCGAAGCAAGAGAAGCAAACTTCCGCAAGGTAAAAGCTTTCTTAGAAAGCAAAGGTTATGAAGCCGACAGAAGCTATTTCGGAAGTGAAGATGGCGAAGCAATTCTCTACAGAAAAAAAGACGCCAAAGTTTGGCACTTCTTATGTCACTTAGATCCAATGTTTGTAGAGATTGAGGATGTAGAAGAATACGTAAAAGAAATGCTGGAAGATACCTTGCAAGGAGATGAATAGGGTATTAAACACTTAAACCGATTTCTATGAACTGGCTATTACTAGTGATAGTATGCTTGAATGAACTGATACGGCAAGTCTGAACCCCTAGGTGCGTTGCAATACTCTTGCTAGTCTATAACCTTGAACCGAATGTCAAAATGAAAAGCCTTGCAATCAAGATATCTTCGATTGTATTTCTTTCATAAATCTCCTTCCCTTTTTGCGTTTTTAAATAAATGAAATATTTTCTTCAAGTTTTTCTGTCAGTTCTAAAAGGACTAGCACAAAAGACAATCTTTCCACTATTCAAAATGGCAATATGGTCACATAAAGAATAAAGCTAATATGTAATCATAAAAAAAGCCCTAAAGGGCTTTTTGTGTGTTGAATTTTAACGAAATAGAAAACGAATGAATAACTTTTGTCAATCAATCTTCAACTTCATTAAAGAACTCAAGATCTGGTTTGACATCTACTACAGCATGTAAAAAGAGGATTAATTGTTCATATTTTGCTGGTGTAACCATACCTAAATCGAACTCGAATTCTTTCTCTCCCTCTCTAGCAAGTAAGAAGAGATTCTTCGAACGTACCTTTCCGTTACGGACCCACTTGATTCGAACCCCGAGTGCCTGAATTTCATTGAGAAAGATAGGATTAACGAATCGTCCATATTCTGTATTGAAGATAGCTTCGCGGTAAAGGTAGAGTTGGTTCAGTTTATCGACAGCAGTCGCATTCTCTTTGAATAATTCCACGTTTTCTTCAAGTTCTGGATAGTGATTGAAGATATCCTGGTATTTTGCTTGCACTTTTTTTGGTGCGACTCGGATTAAATGGCCAAATCCAAGAATCATGGCTAAGAAGATAATACCGAATACGATTGAAAAGACAATCCCAACTGTATCGTTTTCTTGAAGAGCTCTCGGAAGGTTGAATGAGATAAAAATCATCCCAATGATACCGAAAAACAACCACATACCATAAATGGTGTATAAGCCTTTAATTTCTTTCTGCATAGGAACTCCGTATATTTATAATAGCTCTATTTTAGCAGAATAGAGCATTTTGTTCAATCAGAATTTGACTTGCAAACCTTTTTATAAAGTTGTATACTAGTAAATAATTTTATGTAATCGTTTGAATAAACTGGTAAATGATGAAAAGAATGTAAAGTAGGAGACAAGACAGATGGAATTAACAGCGATTTATCACCGGCCTGAATCGGAGTACGCCTATCTTTATAAAGATGGCCAGCTCCACATTCGTATCCGAACCAAGAAAGAGGATATCAAACGGATTGTCTTGCACTATGGGGATCCTTTTATTTTTATAGAGGATCTTTATGAGGCAACCAAGGAAATGAACAAGGTGACGACCGACGACCTCTTTGATTATTGGCAAGTGTCGGTATCTGTCCGCCATGCACGAATCCAGTACCTCTTTGAATTAGAGGACACAGCGGGAGAGAAGATCTTGTACGGAGACCGAGGTGTGGTAGCCTACACCAAGGAGAATCTGGACTTCGTCATGAACGGTTTTAAGCTTCCTTTTATCCATGAGAATGATGGGTGTGCTGTTCCGGATTGGGTGGCTCAGACAGTTTGGTATCAGATTTTTCCTGAGCGTTTTGCAAATGGGAATCCAGCTATTTCGCCAAAAGGCGTTCGCCCTTGGGATGCCTCTATTGCTCCTCAAGTATTGGATTTCTTTGGTGGAGATTTACAAGGGATCATCGATCATCTGGACTACTTGCAGGAGTTAGGGATCACAGGGCTTTACCTTTGCCCGATTTTTGAATCTCCAAGCAATCACAAGTACGATACCATTGACTATTTTGAAATTGATCGACATTTTGGTGATAAGGAGACCTTCCGCCAGCTAGTGAAAGAGGCCCATGCGCGTGGGATGAAGATTATGCTGGATGCTGTCTTTAACCATATTGGCTACGATTCACCCCAATGGCAGGATGTGCTCAAAAACGGAGAAGATTCGGTTTACAAGGACTGGTTCCATATTAAAGAGTTCCCTGTCTCCTCAGAAAATCTGTGGAATAGTCGCGACTTGTCTTACCATGCTTTTGCCTTTGCGGGCTATATGCCCAAGCTCAATACGGCTAATCCAGAGGTGAAGGACTATCTCTTGAAGGTTGCGACATACTGGATTGAAGAGTTTGATATCGATGCTTGGCGACTGGATGTGGCAAATGAAATCGACCATCAATTCTGGCGGGATTTTCGTAAGGCGGTCTTGGCCAAGAAGCCAGACCTCTATATTCTCGGGGAAATCTGGCATTCGTCCCAACCCTGGCTCAATGGCGATGAGTTTCATGCAGTGATGAATTACCCCCTCTCTGAAAGTATCAAAGATTATTTCCTGCGGGGGCATAAGGAGACGCAACGCTTCATTTGGGAGATCAATAGCCAGTCGATGTACTACAGGCAGCAGATCTCTGAGGTGATGTTTAATCTCTTGGACTCGCATGATACCGAGCGCATCCTGACGACGGCCAAAGGTGATCTTCGGTCCGTCAAGTCTGCTCTCGCCTTCCTCTATCTCCAACGCGGTACGCCATGTATTTATTATGGAACGGAGCTAGCCCTCATTGGTGGCCCCGATCAAGATTGCCGCCGTGTCATGCCATGGGAGCGCGTGTCAGCGGACAATGATATGCTGAACTTTATGAAGGACTTGATCCAGCTACGAAAAGAAGTAGTCGGCATGATTCAGTATGGCAAGGTTAGCTTGGAAGAAGTAGAGCCGGATGTGGTGGAAGTAAAATGGAAACATGAAGGTCAGGTGCTCAAAGCCTACTTTAACCACTCGAAGAAAGACTTTTTCTTAGAAAACGGACAGGCAGATCTAATCAGTCTTGGGAGCATTTCCTATGATCGATTGATCATTCAGCCAAATGGCTTTGTTATTTATAGAGAAGATCTGAGCAAATAATGCTAGATCGAATGAACGCATTTGTGTGCTATTTTCCGAAATCCTTTAGTTGTACTTTCCTCTACATAGGTGTATAATGTGTCCTTAGATAAACAAATGAGGGTTTACTATGGATTTAAAAGATTTTACAGAAAAAGAACAAGAACAAATCAAGCAAGGATTGAGCACGGCTGAGATTTCAGATAAGGAAGTGGCGAAGAAGTTGCTTGCTCTTGTTCCACAAGAATGGATTAAACGCATTCCTTTCTTTGTCAGAGGACATGCGACGACCAAGACAGTGGAGCGTGTAGCCAAGCAATACCCTGAACTCTATGCCGTTGCCAAGCGCCAAGGAGACCTTCCTGAAAAAGAACGGGAAGAATTGCGTGTCATTATGACGGAAGTCTTTGAAGAAAAGATGAACAAACATAAGATTAAATAAGATTTATTATTCATTGAAGAGCTGGACAGTTTTCCAGCTCTTTTTTTGCTACTTATAAAGTTTCCTCATTTCGTGAAAAATAGTTGGAGCAAAGCTAGTTTTAAACTATAATATAGGATAAGGAGATTCGATAGGAAAAAGAAAGGTATCATGTTACAAAACATCTTAGTATATAGAAAAGGAACCAGTTTATGAAACCATCTAAAAAAATCATGCTCCTTACTAGCTGTGCCTTGGCGATCTTTGCTTTAGCGGCTTGTGGGACCAACCAAAAGCAATCCAAGGAAAAGCAGGAGAGCTCCACTGTCAAAAAGGCCAGTTCAGACAAGGAGCACTACAAGGGAACTTACAGTAACCTCAATAGCAAGGCTAGTGTCGAAGAAGTGCGGACGCTCTTGTCTGCTTATTTGGATCAGGAAAGTGTAGACAAGTTTCTGGGTCTAGTAACGGACTATGATAACATCGTTGGATCTGTTGGCTTGACGGGTGACTTCAGCAAGTTCAAGAAAACAGACTACAATGTCGAGAAGATCAGTGACTTGTGGACCAAGCAGAAGGGCGATTTCGTCGGGACCAACTGCCGAATTAATAGCTATACCTTGCTGAAGAACCGCATCGAGATTCCTAATCAACAGGCGGATAGTGAACTCTTATTCGTGGACAATGATGCTATTGACAAAGGAAAGGTCTTCGATGAGGCAGACAAGGAAGCCTTTAACATTCTCTATTCACGAGTTCCGACAGAGGCTACAACGGATGTCAAGGTCCATGCTAAGAAGATGGAAGAGTATTTTTCTAATTTCAAATTTAATGAAAATGCCCGCATGCTTTCTGTCATCGTTCATGATAACCTAGATGGCAACACGCTTTTTGTCGGGCACGTCGGTGTCTTAGTTCCTGCCAAGGATGGCTATCTCTTTGTCGAAAAGCTGACCTTTGAAGAGCCCTATCAAGCGATCAAGTTTGCGACCAAGGAAGATGTCTACAAATACTTGGAGACCAAATACCAAGATTACACTGGTGAAGGTCTAGCTAAGCCCTTCATCATGGACAATGAAAAATGGGTTGAAACCAAATAGAATTTCCAGCTATTTGAGGTTGGAGTGAACTTCAGCTAAGGAAAGGATCTAAAGATGAATAAAAAACGAAGCTACTTTGCTCTAGCCCTTATTCTTATCGGTTTTCTATTAGTAGAATCAAGTATGTATGTCCTACCCTACATTGAAGGATTAAAAGATTTAGAACTAGTTGCTTTCGAATTTGGAATTCTTCTCTTAGTGGGTGTCATCATCTTATTAACAAAGACTAAAAAGAATACTGATTAAAGAGCAAACTTAAGCATAAAAATTAGAATTTTAGTAACAAAGGAAACTTTAGAAAAGTGAGGATAACAAATAATGAATCAAACAACGAAAGAAGTGTATACTCGTATCGTTCAGTTACTGACTGAGGACGGCTCTATCCATGATGCTATTGAAAATTGCTTAGAATCACCTTGGTCTTATTTTGAGGAAAATATTGATCGCTATGACGAGCGTGGAATTGACGAGGATGAAACAGAGGAAAACATTATTTGGCTTGGTATTGCAGATGAACTGCTCGATGCGAATGAAGCTGTTGAATTAGACTGGAATCCTGAATTAGAAGATTTTAGCTACTTCATGAAATCTCTGGCTGATAAGAAGAATCTTCAGATGGAAGATGATTGGTTTGATGAAGAGGACACTATTACGAATTGGTGCTCTATTCTCGATAGGAGATGGGAAATAGAAGGTTTCTGTGTAGGTGGAATAGACATTGATAGCGATAGTTACGTCCTATTTATTTGTAAAGTGGAGACGTTAAAAGAATTAAGAGAATGGAGCAATCGCATCGATCAGCGTATTGATCATGCAATGAATCTTTAAGGCAAAAAAGAGCGGGGAAAATACTGTTTAAGGACTGACATTACCAAGTAAAAATAGGAAGGAGAGCGAGAATGGCTAGTCATGCGATAGAGTTTGAAGGAATGCAACTATATGCTCCAATTCTATATGTGCTAGTTTTCTTGCTCATTTTCAATTTTTTCCTTATCCTGAGAAGAAGGGCAATCGCGAGACGTAGTGGTGGTCCCTTCTTTGCGCCCTTCCATATTAACCATGGAATCTTTTACATTCATGTGCCTTTGTGTTTCAGCCGTCGTATGATCCCATTGAAAGAGATGAAGCAGATAACCTACTTATTGCTCCGTGGTCGCGCTGGTGGTGGGAGTCGCTACGCTTTCTATATCGAACTCAGAAATGGGAAGACCATTCCCTTCTTTTTTGGTAAAAGTAAACAGAATGAACTGTTGGTTGAAAAACTCAAGCAAAATGCTGGTAAGTATGGGTTTAAAGTACATTTTCAACGCTAGAATACAATCACCTGAAGGAAACAAAACTAGGATTTGATTCTCTGTAAAAACGAAAGTGAGCAATTCTATGAACGATTCTATGAAAGAATATATCCACTTAAAAAAGCAGTTCCAAGCGCAAGATAAGGATTCATCCAGCGTGCTTGCTCTCTATGAATTTGCAGATCGGCTGACCTTACTGGAAACTCCAGAAGCTAAGCAGGTCTTGGTGGATGTTTACCAAGAGTTGGGATTATATGCCAGTGCCTATGCTCTCTTCTCAGAGTTAGTAGACAAGTCTGATCGCAAGCAAGTTAAGAAACTTTTTACCTTAGAAAAGATGAGTCTAAGTCATGGAGATCGCTTTGCTCTCCCTCGTCCCTTGACCGAAAAGGAAAAAGAGGCTCATAAGGAGAAAGTCAGTGGATTGCCAACCTTCCGCTATCATCCGGATCCACTAGCGACGGGTGCCTTTAAGGAAGGGGAGCCTAAGACCTGTCCTTCATGTGGGGAAGCCCACACCATCTATTATGCGTTGAGACCCTATTGTGTGAAGGAGCTAAGTCATCTCTGTCCGACTTGTATTGCTACTGGTCGTGCTGCCCAGAAGTTTGAAGCAGAGTTTATCCAAGATGCCGATTGGCAAGGGGTCATGGATAAGGAAAAAGACCAGGTCCTATTCTGTCAAACTCCTGGCTATAGTAGTTGGCAGGGCGAATATTGGCTCTCCTGTTGCCAAGACTACTGTGCTTATCTGGGGACAGTTGGCACTCGTGAACTGGAAGAAATGGGCATTGCTGAGCAAGTTTTGGAAGAATATGAGGCGCGTGATGAATTTCAGGATGTGGCTGAATACTTAGTCAAGGATGGTTCTATGTGTGGCTATCTCTTTCGATGTCTACACTGTGAACAATACCATCTTTGGGTCGATGCGGATTAGGAGTATGCTCCAAATCTAATAGAGTCATGAACTAGATGAAAGAATAGAAAAGGAATCACGAATGAGTAGAAAGCAAGCCCTATCTATGTATTTGTTAGGGACCTTTGGTCAAGTATTAGGTGTCAGCCTTCTGGTTTGGTTTTTAAGAGTAGGAGGAGTCAAGGTTGATTTTACATCACCAATGGGGATTATCGCTGTTATTGTAGGTGGGTTGTCATCAGCTTTGTGGGGCAGTCTTGCAAGCATTAGTTACCATCAATATAGTTTTAAACAGCTTGTCAGAGATTTTTTTCAAGTCAAAGACAGTTTAGCAAATTATTGTTTGGTACTTGTTTTCTTGCTACTCGATTTTTTCCCCTTTAGCTTTGGTGGCAAGATCACCACTCAATCGTTGGTCTTGCCAGTGGTGCTCTTTTTCAAAGCTCTTCTTTTTGGTGGGATTGAAGAAATTGGCTGGCGTTATTTCTTTCAACCAACTTTGGAGGAAAGAATACCTTATCTTTCAGCTACTTTGATCACCTTTTTAGCCTGGTCTAGTTGGCATCTTTTTTACTTTTACATTGATGGTTCTTTGGCTGTCATTCAATTGTTTCCGTTTCTAGTAGGTTTGCTGATTAACTGCTTTATCTTATCCGCCTTGTATCATAAAACGCAAAATTTATGGCTCTGTGTCATGACCCATGCCTGTATCAATTCCTTGTCTCAGATTCTAGTGAATGAAGAGGTATGGCTATCTATCGTCAGTAAAATTCTTATTATTAGTTTAGCAATCTGGATTGCAAGAAAGAAGTATGTAACTGTGAAGGAGGAAAAATGAGTAAATTTATTTCAAAACAATCAGTCGCTATCTGGTATGCACTGACTGCCCTCCTTGCTACATTTCTAGTAGGGCAAGTTATCCTTTGGTTTTTCCCAGATAGGAGTAGTATGGGGGCCTCACTACTGTTTATTCTAATGAACTGTATTCCCCTGATTGTGGCGGCTGTCTTTTCTCTTGTGTTGAGTGAAGTCAACTCCTTGGGTGAGTTTTTCAAAAAGGTCTTTCTTCAAAAAGAAAGTTCCCTGTCCTGGATTCTAGCTTTCTTCATCCCCGTCATCTATTATGGGATTTCCATCCTGCTTATGAACGTTCGCTTTACTGGGAACTCCCTCTTGGCCTTCTTCCTTTATTTCCCCTGGACCTTATTATATGGCGGTCTGGAAGAAGTCGGTTGGCGTTGGTTTTTACAAGATCATCTTTCCTTTAGCAAGTACTTTATATCTAAAATGATGCTTCTTTCAGTTGTCTGGTTCCTCTGGCATATCCCTATTTATCAACTCCCTTGGATTACAGCAGGTTCGTCCAACTATCTCATCTTTTACTTGATGATTTTAGGGAATACCTTCCTATTTGGAGCTCTCAAGGAGTACTCGAAAGGTGCTGTTCCTTGTATCCTCGCTCACATGCTGATTGATAGTCTGGCTGTCCTAATGCTGGTTCAGAGTTCTATTACTCAGATTATCCTTCTGGTTATTTTCGAAATCCTAGTATCCTCTTGGTTAGTGGCTATACGAAAATCATAAAAAAGCCTTCAATCTCTCATCCAATTTCGGTGAGAGGTTTTTTATTTGGTGATAAAATCAAACCTTTTTAGCTAATGACACATTCCATCATATAGGAGTCTGTAAAATGATATAATTAGTTTAACGAAGAACTCAGAGATAGGATTATCAATCATTTAAAGAGAAAAGGCCATGCAAAAAACTTTTCAGTTATTGAGAAGAGGTGATATAGAGGCTGTCCGTCAGATATTGGATAGAAAGCCTGAAGAAGTCAATGCTGTTTCGGGTGACAAACCCAAAAGAGATCAAGGGCAATCCCTTCTTCAAGTCGCTATCAAATCGGGACATCTAGATATTGCAAACTTACTCATTGATAGAGGGGCTGATCTTAACTTTATTGAAGAGCCGACAGAGCTGAATCCATTTTGTCAACCAGTCATCCAAACAGCCGGTGGAAGAGCTGTATTTGACTGTAGGCGCATGATCAAACGTTGGAATAGCCAATATGAAATGTATTCGTCTAAGGAAAAGGCGGACCAGTCTTTCAAGGTTTTCGAGAAAATGTTGGAACTTGGGGCAGATATCTCTCAGAAGAATAGTCATGGGGGAACCTTATTACAAACTATCTTAATAGAAACCAAAGAAGTTCTGCCATCTTATTCTTGGAAAACAAAAGAAACAAGAGATAATGTCCTCATTACGGATGAATTACGTCATGATTTAAATCGTATTTATGATCTCCTGATTCGTTACGGTGTGACTTCGGACGAAATTTCTGCCTATTATAAGATCCCTCTCAAAGAACTTTACCAGGACAGCCCAACCATGGAATTCTTAAATCGCTTAGATCAGAGCAGATCTTGATAAGCATTTGAACTACTAGTTAAAAGAGCCTTAGGGCTCTTTTTGTTTATTATAATGAGGATAGAAACAGATTGTTTTTTCTTTTGGGCAAATTATGGTACTCTAAAGATAGAATAATGGAAGGGTTTTCTGAAAATGCATTTAGCTGATTTAATGGAAAAAAGTGAGGGTGGACAGTTTTTAATCTTGTCACATCTGCAACAGCATTCCCTAAGTAGTCTGTCAGAAGTGATGGCTGAGACGGAATTTTCCAAAGCAACCTTGAACAAATATCTCGCACTGATCAATGACAAGGCCAAAGAGAATCAGCTGGCCCTTTCCATTGAACTAGAAGATGAAAATCTTCGCCTTCTTGTGGGTTCGGATACCAAGGGGCGTGACATTCGACGGGCTTTTTTGGACAATTCGATCAAGTACCAACTATTGATTTATTTGCTTTATCAGGGCCAGTTTCAAGCCCAGCAACTAGCTCAGGAACTCTTGATTAGTGAAGCCACACTAGGGCGTCATATTTCTGGCTTGAATAAATTATTAACTGAGTTCTCTATTTCAATTCAAAATGGGCGCCTCAAGGGACCTGAACATAAAATTCGTTATTTTTATTTTGGCTTGCTACGAAAGGTTTGGGCTAGTGCAGACTGGAAACAAGAACTTGCCAAGAAAGAAAGGCAAACCGAAATTGAAACCCTAGAAGAGCTCTGTGGTGCCCAGTTGTCTCAAGGCCAACGCTTGGATTTTGTTCTCTGGTCCCACATTAGCCAGCAACGACTTAAGATCAATGCCTGTCAGTTTCAAGAAATTGAACAGAAGATGAAGGGCTATACGGACAACATTTTTTACCAACGCTTATTTCGTCGGGTAAACCAGCTCTTTTCTGGGAAACACATCGCTCTTAGCCATGAAGATGGAGAGATGTTAGTCCTCTTTGCTTTCCTTGTCACCCATCGGATCCTCCCGCTTCATACTATGGAGTACATCTTAGGCTTTGGGGGAGAGATTGGTAATTTGACAACGCAACTCATTCAAGAGATGAAAACGCAGAAGTTATTAGGGGATTATATCGAAGGCCCTGTGACCTATGAATTAAGCCAAATTTGTGGACAGGTATATCTTTTTACAGGCTACCTTCTTCAAGACAAGTATAAGTACCAACTTGAAAGCCACAATCCTTATGTCTTTAGTAGTCATGATTATAGAGAAGTAGCAGACACTATCTTTAGCAAACTTCCAATCTTTTGCCAAGGGACAGCACTGGATAAAAAAATAAAGTGGGAGTGGCTCCAGTTAATGGATTATATCGCAGAAAATAGTGGGAGACAAATTAAGATCGGCTTAGACTTAACAGTGGGCTATTTAGGCTATACACGGATGACAGAAGTCCTCAAGCGCTACTTAGAGTACAATCGTTTTATTACCATTGAAGCCTTTGATCCAGCTTCAGATTACGATTTGATCGTGACCAACAATCCGATTAGCCTTACCCAGCGGATTCCTGTCTATTATTTAAAATATGATTTAGATATGATCGATCTAGCCAATATTCGCCAGATGATCTACCAAGAAGAAGGTTAATAAAGCTATTCAATGCTTAATGAGACTTTTACGATATTATTGAGCTGAATTAGTAGTAATTAAAAATTTGAGGTTAGGCAGAACAAATTCTAAACGAATTGTTCTGCCTGGCTTTTTTATTAGATTTTTCTAAAAATTTCATTTTTTCTAAGTCTTAGAAATCCTTATGAAATAAGGGTTCTGAACCCATCTACTCAAATTTTTTAAAATTCTTAAAAAAATTGATGATCATGAAAGCGGTTTATTTTGTATACTAGAAAATGTAAGGAGTACGTCTCCTAAAGAATATTTCTTTTTCCCAGGAGGACAGTTCATGTCACAAGAAAAATACATTATGGCAATTGACCAAGGAACAACAAGTTCAAGAGCCATCATTTTCAATAAAAAAGGAGAAAAAGTAAGCTCTAGTCAAAAAGAGTTCACGCAAATTTTCCCTCAAGCTGGTTGGGTTGAACACAATCCAAATGAAATCTGGAACTCTGTTCAGTCTGTTATCGCTGGTGCCTTTATCGAGAGTGGCATCAAACCAGGACAAATCGAAGCTATCGGAATTACCAACCAACGGGAAACAACCGTTGTTTGGGATAAGAATACTGGACTTCCAATCTACAATGCCATTGTCTGGCAGTCTCGCCAAACTGCTCCTTTAGCTGAACAGCTTAAGAGCCAAGGGTATGTCGAAAAATTCCACCAAAAAACAGGTTTGGTCATTGATGCCTACTTCTCAGCAACTAAGATTCGCTGGATCTTGGACCATGTAGAAGGAGCACAAGAACGGGCTGAAAAAGGAGAATTGCTTTTCGGAACCATCGATACTTGGTTGGTTTGGAAGTTGACAGACGGAGCTTCTCACGTAACAGACTATTCAAATGCTGCTCGTACCATGCTCTACAATATTAAAGACCTAAAATGGGATGATGAGATTTTGGAAGTCCTCAATATTCCTAAGGCTATGCTTCCAGAAGTGCGTTCAAACTCTGAAATCTATGGAAAAACAGCTCCTTTCCATTTCTACGGTGGAGAAGTTCCTATCTCTGGTATGGCGGGTGACCAACAAGCGGCCCTCTTTGGACAGTTGGCCTTCGAACCAGGTATGGTCAAGAATACTTACGGTACTGGATCTTTCATCATCATGAATACAGGTGAAGAGATGCAGCTATCTGAAAATAACTTGCTAACTACCATTGGATATGGAATTAACGGGAAAGTATACTATGCCTTAGAAGGATCCATCTTTATCGCGGGTAGTGCCATTCAATGGCTTCGTGATGGTCTTCGTATGGTGGAAAACTCACCTGAATCTGAAAAATATGCGCGTGATTCTCACAACAATGATGAAGTTTATGTGGTACCGGCCTTCACAGGTCTAGGAGCACCATACTGGAATCAAAATGCTCGTGGTTCTGTCTTTGGCTTGACTCGTGGAACAACCAAAGAAGACTTTATTAAGGCGACTCTTCAATCCATTGCTTACCAAGTACGGGATATCATCGATACTATGCAGGTTGATGCTAAGACGGCTATTCAAGTCCTTAAAGTGGACGGTGGAGCAGCTATGAATAACTTCTTGATGCAGTTCCAAGCGGATATTCTTGGTATTGATATCGCTCGTGCTAAAAACTTGGAAACAACAGCTTTGGGGGCAGCCTTCCTTGCTGGCCTGTCAGTCGGCTACTGGAAAGACCTAGATGAATTGAAAGAACTCAATGCAACTGGTGAACTCTTCGAGCCTTCTATGAACGAATCTCGTAAAGAACAACTCTACAAGGGATGGAAGAAAGCTGTTAAAGCTACCCAACTCTTTGCAGAAATTGAAGACTAGTCAAGACTTCAGTAGGATAGAAAGTGAAGAATTATGGAATTTTCAAAGAAAACTCGTGAATTATCGATTAAGAAAATGCAAGAACGCACCCTGGATCTTTTGATTATCGGGGGAGGGATCACAGGTGCTGGGGTAGCCTTGCAGGCAGCAGCAAGTGGTCTTGAAACAGGTTTGATTGAAATGCAGGACTTTGCGGAAGGGACATCAAGCCGTTCAACAAAATTGGTCCACGGTGGACTTCGTTACCTCAAACAATTTGACGTAGAAGTGGTATCAGATACGGTATCAGAACGTGCAGTGGTCCAACAAATTGCTCCTCATATTCCAAAACCAGACCCAATGCTCTTACCAGTCTATGATGAAGATGGGGCAACTTTTAGCCTCTTCCGTCTCAAGGTAGCCATGGACCTCTATGATCTCTTGGCAGGTGTCAGCAATACACCAGCTGCCAACAAGGTCTTGACCAAGGAAGAAGTGTTGGCTCGTGAGCCTGAGTTGAAACAAGAAGGTCTTGTCGGTGGTGGGGTATATCTAGACTTCCGTAACAACGATGCTCGTTTGGTGATTGAAAATATCAAACGTGCCAACCAAGATGGGGCTCTCATCGCCAACCATGTAAAAGCAGAAGGATTCCTCTTTGATGAATCTGGCAAGATTACAGGTGTAGTGGCGCGTGATCTCTTGACTGATGAAGTCTTTGAAATCAAGGCTCGTTTGGTGATTAATACAACTGGACCTTGGAGCGATAAGGTGCGTAACCTCTCAAATAATAGAGAGCAGCATTCACAAATGCGTCCAACCAAGGGTGTTCACTTGGTCGTAGATTCAAGCAAGATCAAAGTTTCTCAACCAGTCTACTTTGATACTGGTCTTGGAGATGGTCGGATGGTCTTCGTCTTGCCACGTGAAAACAAAACTTACTTCGGAACGACTGACACGGACTACACTGGCGACTTAGAGCATCCAACAGTAACTCAAGAAGATGTCGACTACTTGTTAGGAATCGTGAATAACCGCTTCCCAGAAGCTCACATCACCATCGATGATATCGAAAGTAGCTGGGCTGGTCTTCGTCCGTTGATCTCAGGAAACAGTGCTTCTGACTACAATGGTGGAAACAACGGCACTATCAGTGATGAAAGCTTTAATGCTTTGATTGCAACAGTTGAAGGCTATCTTTCTAAAGAAAAATCGCGTGAAGATGTTGAATCAGCAATCAGCCACTTGGAAGGTAGCACTTCTGAAAAACATTTGGATCCATCTGCTGTTTCTCGTGGATCAAGCTTAGACCGCGATGACAATGGTCTTTTGACTCTGGCTGGTGGGAAGATTACAGACTACCGCAAGATGGCTGAAGGAGCTATGGAACGTGTCTTGACCATACTTAAGGAAGAGTTCGACCGTCAGTTCAAATTAATCAACTCTAAGACCTATCCAGTATCAGGTGGAGAAATTAACCCAACTAACGTGGATTCTGAAATTGAAGCCTTTGCTCAACTCGGCGTGTCTCGTGGATTGGACAGCAAGGAAGCTCACTACCTAGCTAACCTATACGGTTCTAATGCACCTAAGGTCTTCGCCCTTGCTCATAGCGTGGAACAAGCACCTGGATTGAGCCTAGCAGATACCTTGTCACTTCACTATGCAATGCGCAATGAATTGGCTCTTAGCCCTGTTGACTTCCTTCTTCGTCGGACGAACCACATGCTCTTCATGCGCGATAGTTTAGATGCGATGATCGAACCTGTTTTGGATGAAATGGGCCGCTTCTATGAATGGTCAGAAGAAGAAAAAGCTGGCTACCGAAAAGATTTGCAAGTTGCTTTGGAAAACAATGACTTGACAGCATTAAAAAATTAAGAAAAACAAAAAAGGGGTTGGAAAGAAGAATATCTAACCGGCCCTTCTTTTTGATGGAGAATAACGTATATGAAAGAAATATTTGGTGAATTTTTAGGAACTCTAATCCTGATTCTATTAGGGAATGGGGTCGTAGCAGGAGTGGTTCTTCCAAAAACAAAAAGCCACAACTCCGGTTGGATTGTCATTACCCTTGGTTGGGGGATTGCAGTTGCAGTGGCAGCCTTTATCTCTGGTAAGTTAAGTCCGGCACATTTGAATCCAGCGGTGACAATTGGGGTCGCTCTTAATGGTGGACTAGCTTGGGCATCTGTGATTCCTTATATCATCGCTCAATTCGCTGGAGCCATGGTAGGGCAAGTCCTTGTCTGGTTACAGTTCAAACCGCATTACCTAGCAGAAGAAAATCCTGGAAATATCCTTGCAACCTTCAGTACAGGTCCAGCTATTAAGGATACTACTTCAAACGTCATCAGTGAAATCCTTGGAACCTTTGTCTTGCTTCTGACTATCTTTGCACTTGGTCTTTATGACCTTCAAGCAGGACTTGGTACTTTTGCCGTTGGTACCTTGATCGTAGGGATTGGTTTGTCTCTCGGTGGAACTACAGGTTACGCTCTTAACCCAGCTCGTGACCTAGGCCCTCGAATCATGCACAGCCTCCTTCCTATTCCTAACAAAGGAGATGGTGACTGGGGTTACGCTTGGATCCCAGTAGTTGGTCCAATCATCGGTGCAGTACTTGCAGTAGCAGTCTTTAAAATGTTTTAAAAAAATGAAAGAGGCTGGGACAAAAGTCCTAGCCTCTCAATTGTCTTTGGATTGTCGAGCAAGACGCAGTGGTTGAGTGAGCTCTACTACGCTGATTTCATCAGCTTTTACAGCCCTACTCAACTGTGCGGAGGTGGGACGACGAAATCGAATTCTAACGAATTACCGATTTCTGTCCCACTCTCATTTAAAATACTGTATTAGCTAAAGAGAGCTTTGTACGTTCTAACTTAAAACAAGCTATAAGAAATGTAAAACGCAATAAAGAAAATAATGATCGCAATAATGTATTGAACTGGCTTAGGTAGGTTATTCAATTTATCCATGAATTTTTTCATTGTTTGACCTTCTTATTGTTTGATTTTCTTATAATTAGTGTAGCATGAGATAAGGCTCAAAACAATAGGTAATATGAGTGTTTTTGTCAAGATATAAAACCCTTTTCAAAATTATTTTGATCAGTTAATTTATTACTAAATAAAGATAAGATAGATTGTGAATAACTTTAGAAAATAACAGGCCAGAATTTGACACTTTTTTCACAAAGGAGTATACTGTTAGCATAGTTTTGGAAGGAACTTATGATAGATTCACCCAAAACTGACTGTCAACCTTTGCTGTTCTTCTATGAACGTTTGCTGGTATCGGGGATACCAAGGAGGAATCATATGTCTAAAGTAGCTATTGTCACAGGTGCAGGTCAAGGGATCGGTTTTGCGATTGCAAAACGATTGGTACAAGATGGCTTCAAGGTCGGAGTCTTAGACTACAATGCTGAGACAGCAGAAAAAGCAGTAGCTGAGTTATCAGCAGAGAATGCTTTTGCGGTCGTTGCTGATGTCTCCAAACAAGCTGAAGTGGCTGCAGCTTTCCAAAAAGTTGTGGATCATTTCGGAGATTTAAATGTTGTCGTTAACAACGCTGGTGTTGCTCCAACTACACCACTTGATACGATTACAGAAGAACAATTTGAACGCACTTTTGCCATCAACGTTGGTGGTGTCATCTGGGGTGCTCAAGCTGCACAAGCTCAATTCAAGGCGCTTGGCCATGGCGGAAAAATCATCAATGCAACTTCACAAGCAGGTGTTGTAGGTAACCCTAACTTGACTGTCTATGGTGGTACTAAGTTTGCAGTTCGTGGTATCACTCAAACTTTGGCACGTGACTTGGCTGATTCAGGTATTACTGTCAATGCGTATGCACCTGGTATCGTTAAGACTCCAATGATGTATGATATCGCTCATGAAGTTGGTAAGAACGCTGGTAAAGATGACGAATGGGGTATGCAAACTTTCGCTAAAGATATTACCCTTAAACGTTTGTCCGAACCCGAAGATGTCGCTGCAGCGGTTAGCTTCCTTGCTGGTCCTGATTCAAACTACATTACAGGACAAACCATCATCGTGGATGGTGGGATGCAATTCCATTAACATTCAAATAGGGGTTGGGATTTTTTCCACCTCTTTTCTTATGTGCACCTTATTCCTCTCGTTCGCTTTTTTTGAAAAATTAGGGTAGAATAGAAGTCGTATTTTAAAAAGAATAGATCAATAGTGATAGAGGTGAATTCTCTTCTATCCATCAAAACGAAAAGAGGTGACCATATGTGGAAATGGATCAAACGACTCATCGGACTGACCTTCCTCCTAGTTATTGTCTTAGCAGTTTTCTTGATACCAGCAAAGGTTTCGACTCAAGAGCAATTTAAAAATGTAACAGTGAATACTTCGCTGGTAGATCTGGCTCAAGAAGGCTTCTCTACAGCAGACGTGACTGCTTCTGGCCTGCAAACAGAGCTTCAACTGAATTCTCCTCAATTGCGCCAAGTTATTAAATCCATGGCAGGGGAAATGACAGATGAAACTCTCCTCAATACAGCAGTTGCTATGAATGGAGAGTATATCAATGTTCAGGTTCCGATTGAACTGGGACCGGTGGAAACCATGGTGAGCATGGACTTTTCAGCTAGTGTGACGGATCAACAATTGACCTTGAACCTAGAACGGGCCCGTCTTGGACATCTGCCGATTCCACGTAGCTTGGTTGCTTCAAAGATTGCTGAAAAAGTTAACCAAGAGGGCACAGGAGCTACTATGATAGGGAATCAAATCCAATTGACCATGCCGACAAGTGGCTACCGAATCCATTCTGCGAAGGTCGAAAAAGGGAACATGGTATTACAGATTATTGTTCCAATTTCCTATTAAGCATCAACCATTGGTTTCTGATGAGGCTGATGGTTTTTCTAATTGACAAAGAAATGAAAAAAGAGTAAGGTAGAACAAGAAAACGATTTCAAATACAGGGAGATTTAGGATGCCGTTATATGAATTTTGTGCAGAGAACATAACACTGTTAGAGAAGGCTTTTCAAGCAGGAGCGCGTCGTGTAGAATTATGTGATAACTTAGCGGTTGGAGGTACGACTCCAAGCTATGGTGTGATCAAAGAGGCTGTGAAGCTTGCTAAAGATTATCAGGCAAAGGTCATCGTTATGATTCGTCCACGAGGTGGAGATTTTGTATACTCTGAGCAAGAGCTAGACATAATGTTAGAAGACTGGAAAATTGCCCGTGACCTGGGTGTTGATGGCTTGGCGGTAGGTGTCTTGACTGCTGACAATCAGCTGGATAAAGACGCTATGCTTTGTTTCATCCAAGCTAGCCAAGGATATGAATTGACCATGCATATGGCATTTGATCAGATTCCTCTAGAAGATCAAGCGTCGACGATCGAGTGGATGAAGGAAGTGGGCGTGACCCGACTATTAACAAGAGCCGGCAGTCCAGAAACAGACTTAGAACAACGTTTAGCGCGCTACGAAGAGTATGCTAAGTTAGCGGATGGCCAGGTAGAAATCTTGGCAGGTGGCGGTGTCTCCTTGAAGAATCGTCAGCTTTTCCTTGACGTTCCAGGAGTGGATCAGGTCCATGGAACTCGTGTTGTCTTTTAAATACATATGAGTTGAGGAAGAAATCTCAGCTCTTTTTTCTTGTTTTTTGGTATACTGGAGGGAAAGGAGTAGAACGTGTTTTTACCAGATTATTTTGAGAAGTATAGTATAGATAAAGAAAAAGCCCTGGCTTATGGGTTTTCAGAGCAGGGAGAGGCCTATCACTATGAGCAACTAATCCTCGATGGAGACTTCACACTCTATGTGACTGTCCAAAGTAAGCAAGTGCATTTTTGGCTAGTGGATCAGGAGACAGGCGACGACTATGTGCAGCTTCATATGGACCAGATGGTTGGTCAATATGTTGGCCAAGTCAGAGAAGCTTGCCAGCAGGCCTTAGAGGATATCAGAAGCTCCTGTTTTGCTGTCAAAGATTTTTTGTATCCTCAGACCAAGCGCTTGGTGGATTGGATCAGCCGGCAATATGACCGTCCTATCGAATACCTCTGGGACCGTTCTCCGGACTCGGGCGTCTTCCGTCATCAAAAGGATCTCAAATGGTTTGGCGTCTTGATGAAGATAGACTGGTCCAAGCTAGATGCGAGGCAGGAAGGGAAGATTGAGGTCTTAAATCTTAAACAGGATCATGTCAGCCAACTCTTAGAAGAACCCCATTTCTATCCGGCTTATCATATGAACAAGAAGTACTGGATCAGCATTCCCTTGGATGGTCGAGTGGAGGATGATCTTCTCTTTGAGCTTGTGGCTAAGAGCTGGGCCCTGACTAAGAAGTAAGGGTTTAACCCAATTGATTTGTGAAAGTGAATAAAACATAAAAAAAGAATGTTGAGGGTCAACATTCTTTTTTTTATTAGAGAATTTCCTGTCCTTATTGCTCTTTGGTCAATGAGAAGTGGAAATCTCTGTAATTGCTATAGTCAAATTCTGTATTGATATCTGTTGTGAAGGCTATCGGAGTATAATGACCTTCCTCAAGGATAAATCCTGGTTTGAAGCGGAAATTTGCTACTCCTAAACCAGTAATACCAGGAAGAAGAGCATCTGCGCCATTAAGACCTTCTGACTCCCAGTAATAGACATTACCAGATGCTTGAATAGCTCTTGCAGTATAGGTGGCTGTGCGGGTTGGTTCACTATCATTTTTAAAGCTAACGACAGTTGTAATATCTCCATTAGCTTCAATAGTCATTTTGATGCTATCCGCCTGAGGGCTAGATCCTACCCAAGTGCCGACAAGTGCTGCAGGAACAACTGCTTGATCAGTTGAAGATGTATCTTCTGCCTTGTTCGGTTCAGTTGAAGCTGACGGGTTACTTGCCTGACTTGAAGGAGTAGTATTTTCTTTTGCTTGAGAAGAAGAAACTGTAGCTTTTTTATTTAAGCTAGCTTTTGGTTTTTTCTCAACTTTTGAGCTAGAAGCTTTTTCGGATGAGGAAGTTGTTTTATCTTTTGAGCCACACCCTCCCAAAGCAAGTCCAAGTGATGCAGCCACAAGAGAGGCTGCAGTCCAACGAATCAAAGATCGTTTCATAATATCACCTCTTTATCTTTCTGACTTAGATTATACTCCTATTGTTACAGATGTCAAGTGATTTTTGTAATAAATGTAATATTTTCGTAACATAGTTTTGTATATAAAATTACTCAAGAAATAGAAGGGTGGGATTGAATCATAGATAAGCGATAATTTGGGGTAAAACCTCTTCCAGTTTGTCCTGATTGATACGGGCAAAGGCATAGGGACAGCTTTGAATATAGGCAGATTCGAAGAAGTGGAGAGGGAGACCGCTATGTTTCAGTCGAGCGACCGAAGGGACCTGTCTTAAATCTAGTAAGACTCCTCCAATGACCGGCCATACAGGGACGGATAGGGAATGTTGCTGGAGTAGGGAAGAAGCTTGCTCTTTTTGGATGAATTGCTGTTGGTGCAGAAGCTCTTTGTTTTTTGCAAACATGCCATTATCAATATAGAGGCTCAAGGCCTTCTGCATGACCAAGTTACTTTCGTAGTCGAGTGTACCCTTGAGTTTTAAGACAGGGGCAAGAAGAGCTTGGGGCAGGACCATAGAAGTGATGCGGAGGGCAGAAAAGAGGCTGGTAGAAAAGGACTTGATGTAGATGACCCGGTCAGATGCATCCAGATAATGAAAGCTAGGAGAAAAATGTGGATCATAATCTCCCAAGTAATCGTCCTCGACAATATAGACATCATAGAGTTCTGCTAAGGCCAAAATCTGTTCCTTCTCTTGTTTGCTATAACTATGTCCCAGAGGATAATGGTAGCGGGGAATGGTATAGAAAAATTTGATCCTGCCACTTTTGAAAATGGCTTCCAATTGCTCAAAGTCAATTCCTTGAGGCAAGCGATTGATGCTTTGATAAGGTAAGTCTTGCTCCTGAATTAATTTATTGATGCGGTAATAGGTTGGTTGCTCTACTAGGATTTCTTCTTTTTGGTTTGGGAAGGCGACCTGGCTTAGGAGGTAGAGGGCTTGCTGGGTTCCTGAGGTGATAACGATTTGTTGCTCCTGGGTATAAATCGCATCTTCTCGCAGGAGAGAAGCAATAGATTGACGGAGATCGACAAGACCTTCTTGTTTTTCATAGTAGTTGAAGAGGTAATTATCACGACCGACAAGGGTTTCGTTGATACAAGTCCGAAAGTCTTCAAAGGCCTGGAAGCGATCTTCCTTGAGGCGAAGAGGCAGGTCGGTATGCTTTCCAGTCTCTTCCTCCAGGACATAATAGCCGCTTTGGGGCTTAGCATAGATATAGTTCTTGTAGCTGAGCTCGAGCAGGGCCCGTTGGACGGTATCCTTACTGCAGGCATACTGACTGGCTAGTTGGCGAACGGAAGGCAGGCGGTCTCCAGTTTTTAGGATCCCCTGGTCAATCTGGTTTTTCAATGTAGTAAAAATCTTTTGGTATTTGGTTGTCATAACTGTCCCCGTACAATTTTTCTTTATTGTAGTCAATTGGGTGTAAAAAAGCAACTAAAAAGTGACTCCCTATAAGAGAGTCACTGTCTTACATGACATACACAATCGCGATATATTGGAGAGCAGAAGCGGCTAAGATGAAGAGGTGCCAAATCATATGGAAATAAGGTTTCTTTTTGGCGTAAAATCCAGCTCCAACTGTATAACACAGGCCACCCATCAGCATCAAACCCCAGAAGGTTGGACTTGTTTGGCTGATGATCTGTGGGATAATGAAAATCACCAACCATCCCATAATCAAATAGAGGGCCAAGCTGAATTTTTCATTTACCTTCTTAGCAAAAATCTTGTAGAGTATCCCAAAGATAGTCGTCCCCCATTGAATCAGGATAATGGCATAGCCGAACCAGTTGTTCATGAGAGAAAGAACGACGGGTGTATAGCTACCTGCAATGGCAATATAAATCATGGAGTGATCGATAATGCGAAGGACATACTTTTGAGGTGAGTCATAGGCCATGGCATGGTAAATTGTCGATGAGAGAAACATGAGAAAGAGACTGATGACAAAAATCGAGGTCCCGACAGCTGCTAAAGTCCCATGTGTTTCATAACTATAGATAGCAGAAGTTGGAATGAGAAAGAGCATCAAAACAGCCCCGACTGCATGGGTGACACTATTTGCGATTTCTTCTCCAAAGGATAATCGTTTACTTAATTTACTAGCATAATTCACTTTTATTTTTCCTCCTCAGAATGAACATGGATATAGGATAGGGTTTCTTGGTAGAGCAAAACGGTACGACAGGCAGATCCGATAATGGGTGCTAAAGGTTCTTTCTCTTCATGGAGAAAGTCCACAAAACTATTGTAGAGGTCTGCGGAGTTGGCTTGACTCTGCAAGAGGTTCAAGGTAGCCGCGATCTCTTGAATCGAAAAAACCGTCTTTAAGGTTGTAATAGCAATGAGACGGGCAACCTGCTGTCGCTTGTATTTCTTCTTATCTGGTTTTGGCAGGTAGCCGTGTTTAACGTAATTATTGACCATGGAAGCTGTCAAGCCCTTGTCTGTTTCTGAGATAAAAGGCGCACAAACCTTATTGACATAGAGGAGGACTTGGTCCAAATAAAGATCAATATCAGGAATTTCTTCCCACTTGGGATAACTGTAGTTGAATAAAATAGTTATTACCTCTTTGTTATCTAGTTTTAATAACTAGATGATAACATGATGGTAATTTTATGTCAAGCGAAAATGAAATATGGTACAATAAATCTATGAAACTATTAATTCCAACTGCAAAAGAAATGAATCTGGATACCCCAGAAAAAACGGGTTATCCTGTATCAAATGAGACACAAGCGGTCATCGATGCCTTAGCTTCATTATCTCTAGAAGAGTTAGCCTCACTTTATAAGATTACTGAAGAGCGGGCAAGTGAAGAAGAGCAACGAATCCGAGCGCTCAAGTCGGGTACAGCTAAGACCTATCCAGCTTTGAATCTCTTCGACGGTCTCATGTACCGGAATATCCGCCGTACGGACTGGACGGAAGCAGAAGCGGCTTATGTGCAAGACCATCTCTTGATCACCTCAGCTCTTTATGGGGTGATTCCGGCCCTTACTCCGATTGCTCCCCATCGTTTGGACTTTCTCATGAAGCTTAAGGTCCAGGGGAAATCCTTAAAGACTTTTTGGAAGGCTAGCTATGATCAAGCTCTTCAGGAGGAAGATCTAATTATTTCTTTGCTTTCCAGTGAGTTTGAAACCGTCTTTTCTAAGGAGATTCAAGATCGGATGGTGACTTTTAAATTCCTTGAAGAGAAGAATGGGCTGTTGAAGGTTCACTCAACCATTTCAAAGAAAGCGCGTGGGGCTTTTGTGACAGCTTTATTAGAGAAGCAGATTACAAAGGTAGAAGAGATGAAGCAGCTAACCTTTAGTGGCTTTGCATACCAGTCTGACTTATCAACTGAAAAACAATTAGTCTTTGTGAAATATGAGTAAAATAGAAGGTACTAGTCAACAGAGACTAGTACTTTTTTTCAAGAATCAAAAAACGTGTTCATAGCTGGCAACTGTAGTTAGTTGGCTATGAACACGACTAATTGAATGGTTAGAATTTAGTGGGAGCCCTTTAATTTTTTCAGAAGAGTTTGAAGTTGTTTTTGCTCTTCTTCGCTAAAGACACCCATGACTTTTTGAACATTACGTATATGATCAGGAAGAACTTCGATAATTTTTTTACGGCCCTTTTCTGTCAAAGAAACGATACAAGCACGACGGTCATCTGGATCGATTTCGCGCTTGATCCATCCATCACGCACCATATTTCGAATCACGACGGTCATATTTCCAGAGGTCGCTAAAATACTGTCAATCAGGTTCTGGATACGGAGATCCCCCTTACTGTACAAGGTTTCCAAAACGGAAAACTGAGTAGGGGTCAACTGATGATCCTTAAAGACATGAGACTCTGCTGCACGAAAAGTCCGTTCCGCCTTGTGAAAGACAATCATGGTTTTTAATTCTGTTTGGGCTTCTTCAAATAGTTTTTCTAAATTCTTCATACTATCATTTTAGCAATAAATAGTATTAGACGCTATTAAGCCTTAATATCAAATAGATTACAGGCGGGTGACAAGATAATGGATTTATCAACAGAAGAAAAAATGACTGTTAACTTTAGTGTCAAATTATTTTTTTGTCGAATAGTAAGGAGTAGTAAAGTTTCTTTGAATCCTTAGTAAAATCTTGCTCCAAGTCTAATCTATGGTGTATAATATAGGTATTGTAGACAGTTTCTGGTAGAGTCTAAGTCTAAATTGGTTCGTCTGGAACTAGTCCCAGATAGAAAGTAGGTAAGGTATGAAAATTTCTGATCGTGTATTAAAGATGGAAGAAAGTGTCACCCTGGCAAGTGATGCCAAAGCAAAAAAATTAAAGGCAGAAGGAAAAGATATTCTCTTTCTAACCTTGGGCCAGCCTGATTTTCACACTCCTGAGAATATTCAAGATGCTGCAGTAGAAGCCATTCGGGATGGGCGGGCTTCCTTTTATACGGTTGCTTCCGGCCTGCCAGCATTAAAGGCTGCCGTCAATACCTATTTCGAACGCTATTATGGATATTCAGTATCACCAAACCAAGTCACTTTTGCGACTGGAGCGAAGTTCTCGCTCTATACCTTCTTTATGGCTGTGCTCAATCCAGGTGATGAGGTCATTATCCCGACACCGTACTGGGTCAGCTATGGGGACCAGGTCCTAATGGCGGAAGGGGTTCCTGTCTATGTCAAGGGGCACCAAGTCAATGATTTTAAAGTTTCCGTTGAACAATTGGAAGAAGCTCGGTCGGAAAAGACGAAGGTTTTGGTCTTGAATTCTCCATCTAACCCGACAGGTATGATTTATAGCAAGGAAGAACTCTTAGCCATTGGAAATTGGGCTGTTGAGCATGATATCCTCATCCTTGCAGATGATATCTATGGTCGCCTGGTCTATAACGGGAATGAGTTCGTTCCAATCTCAAGCTTATCCGAAGCCATTCGCAAACAAACCGTTGTCATCAACGGGGTTTCCAAAGCCTATGCCATGACTGGTTGGCGGGTTGGTTATGCGGTGGGTGACCCAGAAATCATTGCAGCCATGAGTAAGCTAACCGGTCAGACAACTTCCAATCTGACAGCTGTTTCTCAGTATGCTACGATTGAAGCCTTGACAGGTCCACAAGACTCAGTAGAGGTGATGCGTCAAGCCTTTGAGGAGCGCTTGAACACCATTTATCCTCTTTTGTGCGAAGTTCCAGGTTTTGATGTCATCAAGCCACAGGGAGCTTTCTATCTCTTCCCAAATGTCAAAAAAGCCATGGAGATGAAAGGTTATACGGATGTGACAGAGTTTGCAACTGCCATCCTGGAAGAAGTGGGAGTTGCCCTCATCACAGGTGCTGGATTTGGAGCTCCAGAGAATGTCCGTCTTAGCTATGCGACTGACTCGGAGACCCTGAAGGAAGCTGTTCGCCGCTTGCATCAATTTATGGAAAATTAAAAATTA
>NZ_JBYQGU010000006.1:0-132218 GCF_058200455.1 Streptococcus sp. SCPM-O-B-15294 (M123)
TGAGTAGGGCTGTAAAAGCTGATGAAATCAGCGTAGTAGAGCCCACTCAACCACTGCGTCTTGATCGACAATCCAAAGACAATTGAGAGGCTAGGACTTTTGTCCCAGCCTCTTTTCTTTAGAATTATAAGAAATCGACAGAAAGAATAGTGTTCCCTTTTTTTACAGGAACACGGGTCTTAGCCCCATTGTTGCCTTTTGGAAGGCGGAATTTCTTTACTTCTGGTGTTGAAGGTTTTGATTGAGTCTTCTTACTAACAGGTACACGTGTTTTCACTCCGTTATTTCCTTTTGGAAGACGCAGTTTTTTAACAGGTTTTTCTGGAACAGAAGGTGTTGACGGTTTCTCAACAATTGGTGTGGTGACTTCTTTATAGAAATAGGTCACAGTAACCAAGTTAGAAACATGAAGTTTGTGGGAGGTCAATTCTTCTTTGTCAGCTGATTGGAAGGTATAAGTTTTTCCATTAGCTTGGATTTGAGCGGGTGCTGTTGGTAGACCAGCTTCATAAGCCAAATCGAGGCTCCGCTCGACGCTGTTTTCTTGGGAAGGTGCAATTTCTTGTCCCTTTTCGTCTACAAAACAAGCACGTTTTACAACTTCCGGATTCAAATCGATATCATCATAGAGATGGATGACTTCAATGACGGGCGCGGTGGCAGTGCCTTTTTCAGGAGCGCTATTGTATGAAAATCCATCTTTGATATCGAGATCAGAATATCTTACTCGATACCATGTTTTTCCGTTTTCGTCTGTAACCGTTGCTGGTCCATTTCCAGAGACGTCATATTCAGTAAAAGCACGGGCATTAACTGTCTTGTATACGATATCTGTTGAAGATGCAACTGGTGAAAAGTCTGGTTTCAGAGTCCGACGACGATGGATGACACGAATTTCAGAGATTCGTGGATCAACTGGAGTCTCAGCAGGAGCTGGGGTTGATTCCTCAGCCGTCAGGCTAGCTGTTTCTTCGCTCGGAAGTGGGGATATTGTTTCATTGGTAATTGCAGTAGCTGAACTCTCTGAAATGACTGAAACAGGAGCAACCGTATCTTGTCGTTCAGAGATAGGAGCAGTGACAGGGGCTGTCTGCTCATCAGCAAAAGTGGTTGTTGCGAGACTGAGGGCTAAAACAGCTGCACACAATCCCGTGGTGAGTTGAATTTTCTTTTTCATATTTTCCTCCTTATACATACTGATAGTATAACTTGCAAGCTTTTTACTTGTCAAAAATGACTGCTATTGAGACTTAAAATGACAGGATTTTCCTTTGAAAAATCAAAATATAGGATAAAATATTTAAATCGGTTCAAGAATTTGAAAAAGTTGATTTATTTTTTTATTAAAAGTCAGTTTTCGTAAAAAAAGCCGGATTTTTAGATTGTGAGAGATAGCTATCGGCTCTTATTTGTGGTAAAATGAAAGGTGATCATGTCTTCGGACAAGTTTAACGAGAAAAGGAAGATGTATTATGACAAAACGGATTACCATCATTGAAGTTAAAGACTACGTCGGTCAAGAAGTGACTATCGGTGCTTGGGTTGCTAACAAATCAGGAAAAGGGAAAATTGCTTTCTTGCAATTGCGTGACGGGACTGCCTTCTTCCAAGGTGTAGCTTTCAAACCAAACTTTATCGAAAAATTCGGTGAAGAAGTAGGTCTTGAAAAATTTGATACCATCAAACGCTTGAGCCAAGAAACGTCTGTCTTTGTGACTGGGATTGTCAAAGAAGATGAGCGGTCAAAATTTGGTTATGAGTTGGATATTACAGACATCGAAGTGATCGGTGAATCGCAAGATTACCCAATCACTCCAAAAGAACATGGAACAGATTTCTTGATGGACAACCGTCACTTGTGGCTTCGTTCTCGTAAGCAAGTCGCAGTCATGCAAATCCGTAATGCTATTATCTACGCGACTTATGAGTTCTTTGATAAGAATGGTTTCATGAAGTTTGATAGCCCAATTCTATCAGGAAATGCGGCAGAAGATTCGACAGAATTGTTTGAAACAGACTACTTTGGAACTCCAGCTTACTTGAGCCAATCTGGTCAGCTTTATCTTGAAGCTGGTGCTATGGCCCTTGGTCGCGTCTTTGACTTTGGTCCAGTATTCCGTGCGGAGAAATCCAAGACTCGTCGTCACTTGACTGAGTTCTGGATGATGGATGCTGAGTACTCATACTTGACACACGATGAGTCACTTGATTTGCAAGAAGCTTATGTCAAAGCCCTTCTTCAAGGTGTGTTGGACCGTGCTCCTCAAGCCTTAGAAACATTAGAGCGTGATACTGAGCTCTTGAAACGCTACATTGCAGAGCCATTCAAACGCATTACTTACGATGAAGCGATTGATCTCTTGCAAGAGCATGAAAACGATGAAGATGCGGATTACGAACATCTTGAACATGGAGATGACTTCGGTTCACCACACGAAACATGGATTTCAAACCACTTTGGTGTACCAACCTTCGTGATCAACTACCCATCAGACATCAAAGCTTTCTACATGAAGCCAGTTCCTGGTAACCCAGATCGCGTGCTTTGTGCAGACTTGCTCGCACCAGAAGGCTATGGAGAAATCATCGGTGGTTCAATGCGTGAGGAAGACTACGATGCCCTTGTAGCGAAGATGGAATCACTTGGTATGGATCGTACAGAATATGAATTCTACCTTGACCTTCGTAAATACGGTACAGTCCCACACGGTGGATTTGGTATCGGTATCGAGCGGATGGTCACCTTCGCGGCTGCTACAAAACATATCCGTGAAGCCATTCCGTTCCCACGTATGTTGCACCGTATCAAACCTTAATAACTATGAGGCTGGGACAAAAGTCCTAGCCTTTCAATTGTCTTTGGATTATCGAGCAAGACGCAGTGGTTGAGTGGGCTCTACCACGCTGATTTCATCAGCTTTTACAGCCCTACTCAACTGTGCGGAGGTGGGACGACGAAATCGAATTCTAACGAATTACCGATTTCTGTCCCACTCTCACTTTAAATGAAAGAGGTGGAGAAAATGTAGGCAACTCTAAGTAAGTCTTTTAGAAACAGTCATACTATATATTGAAAGAGAGAAAACAATGTTTAAAAGAACTTACAAAGGCAATATTCCACTCCTAGCGGGTCTGGAATTTACATCTTATTTTGGCATTACCAGTTTTTGGATTTTATTTTTTATTCAGAATGGTCTTTCCTTGCTTCAAATCGGTCTATTAGAGAGTATCTTTCATGGGACAAGTCTCTTGTGTGAGATCCCATCCGGTATGTTGGCCGACCGATTTAGTTATAAGACCAATCTCTATTTGGCTCGCTTGGCCAGCATTGGATCCTCTATCTTGATTTTATTTGGTCAGGGGAATTTTTGGATCTATGCGATTTCTATGATGGTCAGTGCTTGGTCTTATAATTTTGACTCGGGAACCAGCACCGCTTTCTTATACGATTCTGCGGTAGAAGCAGGGCAAAAGGACCGGTATCTTCAGATTTCTAGCTTTTTGTCTGGCGTGGCCGAAGTCACCCGAACTTTAGGTACCGTTGTGGCAGGCTTCTTTGTTCATGGAGCATTGGCTTGGACCTATTATATTGCTATTGGTCTCTCCTTGCTTTCCATTCTCTTGATTTTTCTAATGAAGGAGCCAGAGAGCAAGAGTGGTGAAAGAAATCATTTGACCTTAAAAAGGATATTGGTAGTAGTGAAACAAGAATGGCAGGAAAAACCAGTACTTTTTTACTGGATGCTCACCTATCAGCTGGTAGGGACCATCATGTGTATGTTTTATTTTTACTACCAACAGAAAATCAGTGACTTAGCCAGTTGGCAAGTTTCGCTCATCATGTTGATTGGTAGTGGATTCAATCTCCTAGCGGTTTATCTGGCCAGTCAAATCGGGAAAAAATGGAACAGTAATCAAGTCTTTCCGGTTTTGGTTGCATTAACAGGGGTGGCCTTGTTTTTGGTAGGTGTAAGGACTCCATTCGCCTATCTGAGTGTCTATCTCTTGACCAATGCCCTTTATGCCGTTTATCAACCCATCTACTACAATGAGTTACAAGCTTATCTTCCTTCCAGTGTACGAGCAACCATGCTGAGTATCAACTCCATGATGTTTAGTCTTTCCATGATCGTGATCTTCCCACTGACTGGTTGGTTGATCGATACTTGTGGATTTGTAGCTGTTTTTCTTGTGCTAGGCCTGATAACACTCATCTCTTTCCCTATCTTAGTGATTGGTTTAGGGAAAATGGGCAAGATCTTAAACAAGGGGATAAAGAAGGAATAAAATTGCTGGCCTTCATCAGGTCATTATTCGACTCTCTCTGCTTTGCAGGGAGAGTTTTTTTATCTTTCTAAATTGTGGTAAAATAAGTACATCCTTTAGAAAGAAAAACGACTAGTATGAAAGACTTATTAAAATACTTCAGGAATTATAAAAAAGAAACCATACTGGGACCGTTTTTCAAGTTGTTAGAAGCAACTTTTGAATTACTGGTTCCACTTTTAATTGCCCATCTAGTCGATCAGCTCATCCCCAGTCAGGATCAAGGAGGGATGCTTGGACTGGTTGTTCTCTTGTTTGTTTTTGCTGGTTTTGGGGTTCTTGTAGCGATAACGGCCCAATATTATTCGTCAAAAGCAGCGGTTGGCTATACCAAGGAATTGACTAATGACCTATATGAGAAGATTCTCAGCTTGTCTAAGGAGCAAAGAGACCGTTTAACCACCTCAAGTCTCGTGACGCGCTTAACCAGTGATACCTATCAGATTCAAACGGGGATTAATTTATTTTTACGTCTATTTCTCCGTGCGCCGATTGTCGTTTTCGGATCTATCTTTATGGCCTTCACCATTAGTCCGCAACTGACCTTATGGTTTATTGGTATGGTTGCCCTCTTGACCTTAATCATTGTCCTTATGTCTCGTCTGGTCAATCCTCTTTATGCGCGCATCAGGAAAATTACAGACCGGATGGTTAACATCACGCGTCAGCAGTTACAAGGAATGAGGGTTATCCGTGCCTTTGGGCAGGCAACTCACGAAGAAGCAGAGTTTAATGAGGTCAACCAAGACTATACGAAGTGGCAATTAGTGGTCTCTAAATGGTCTAGTTTAATCAGTCCCTTGACTTTCCTCGTCGTGAATGGAACCTTGATTTGTATTCTTTGGCAAGGGAAAGCCTCTATTCAAATGGGGACCCTCAGTCAAGGAATGTTGGTTGCTTTGGTCAATTACCTGCTTCAAATTTTGACGGAATTACTGAAGTTAGCGATGTTGGTGACATCGCTCAACCAAAGCTATATTGCTGCTGGTCGGATTGTCCAGGTCTTTGATGAGAAAAGTGAAGAGCTGGATCAAGAGTTGGATGATGTATCTGTTTCTGACCCTCAGCTGGCTCTTCAGATCCAAGACCTTGTCTTTACCTATCCTTTAGCCGCAAAACCATCCTTAGAAGGGATTCACTTATCCATAAACAAGGGCCAAACTTTGGGAATCATAGGAGGGACAGGTGCTGGTAAATCTACTTTGGTTCAATTGTTAGGTCATCTGTATGAAGCAAGTAAAGGAAGTCTAACTATTTTTAAAGATGGAGAAAATCCAAAGACTCTTCGTCAATGGCGTGACTGGGTAGCAGTAGTTCCTCAAAAAGCAGAGCTCTTTAAAGGGAGTATTCGTTCAAACCTAACTTTAGGATTAAATGAGGAACCGAACGAAGAGCAGTTGTGGTGGGCCTTGGGTGTTGCGCAAGCATCTGATTTCGTCCGTGAGAAAGAGGGAGGACTAGAGGCTCCCGTAGAAGCTTTTGGACGGAATTTTTCTGGTGGTCAACGGCAACGTTTAACCATCGCTCGGGCTGTCCTTCGCCAAGCACCATTTTTGGTCTTGGATGATTCTACATCTGCCTTGGACTATTTGACAGAAGCACGACTCTTACAGGCTCTAAAAGAGGAGTTGACGGAGACGAGCCTCATCCTCATTTCGCAGCGGACCAATAGTCTACGAAGTGCTGATCAAATTCTCGTCTTAGATAAAGGTCGTCAAGTCGGCCTAGGAAGTCATGAAGACTTGGTGGCAACCAATCCTTTATACCAAGAGATTCATTACTCCCAACAGAAGAGAGAGGAGGGAGCAGAATGAAACAGAAGACTTATTTACGGCGCTTGCTTGCTGACTTAACTCAGCAGCCTATTTGGCTAATCTTAGCCAGTTTGGGTACGATTTTACAAGTCTTGTTAACCGTCTATATCCCTATCCTGATCGGGCGGGCAGTGGACCTAGTGGTGCTCCCTGATGCAGCTCACCTTTTGCTCCCACTTATCCTGCAAATGGGTCTAGTGATCCTCTTTGCAACCTTGATTCAATGGTTGAATCCTTTAATTTACAATCAGATGATCTATCGCTACAGTAAGGATTTAAGGGAGAAGGTCATCCAGAAAGTTCATGTCCTTCCTTTATCTTACCTGGATCGTCAAGGTACTGGAGATTTGGTCAGTCGCTTGACCACGGACGTTGAACAACTGAACAATGGTTTATTCATGGTCTTCAGTCAGTTCTTTGTTGGTCTTCTTACGATTTTAGTGACCATAGCTAGTATGGCCCGATTGGATTGGATGATGATGGGGATGGTCTTGATCTTGACACCCTTATCACTCTTTATCGCCCGCTTTATTGCCAAGCGTTCTTACCATCTCTTCAGGATGCAGACCCAGGCGCGTGGGGCTCAGACGCAGATGATTGAAGAATCTCTTAGTCAAGAAAGCTTGCTTCAAGCCTTCAATGCTCAAGATGCATTTCATAGGAAGTTTATCGAGATCAATGGCGACTATGCTGGTTACTCTCAAGAAGCGATTTTTTACTCCTCCACCGTTAATCCTGCGACGCGCTTTGTCAATGCCCTAATTTATGCGCTTGTGACGGGATTTGGTGCCTTCCGTATCCTATCTGGAACGACCTTTACTGTTGGTCAGTTGGTGACCTTTCTCAACTATGTCAATCAGTATACCAAACCCTTCAATGACATTTCCTCTGTCCTTGCTGAACTGCAGAGCGCCTTAGCTTGTGCAGAGCGCCTCTATAGTATCCTAGACCAAGAGGAAGTGAAAGAAAGTGGTAAGAGAGACTTGCAAGAAGAGACTGTCAAAGGAGCAGTCCAATTCGATCATGTCAGCTTTGGTTATCGCCCTGATCAGACCCTCATAAAGGATCTCTCCATTTCCATCCCGCCGGCTAGTAAGGTAGCCATTGTTGGTCCAACTGGAGCTGGGAAATCTACATTGATTAACCTTCTCATGCGATTCTATGATGTGGATCAAGGTCGCCTACTCTTAGACCAAGTACCTGTAAGTGACTATAGTCTTGCTAGCTACCGCAAGCAGTTTGGAATGGTGCTCCAAGAGACTTGGCTCAAAGTTGGAACGGTTCATGAGAATATCGCCTTTGGTCGACCAGATGCTAGTCGGGAAGAAGTGGTCCAAGCAGCAAAAGCTGCCAATGCTGATTTCTTTATCCAACAGCTTCCAGATGGTTATGATACCTATCTAGCAGATGCTGGAGAGTCCCTCTCTCAAGGGCAGAGACAGCTTCTGACCATTGCTCGGGTCTTTCTTGCAGTACCTAAGATTCTGATCCTAGATGAGGCGACCTCTTCCATTGATACACGGACAGAGTTGCTTATTCAAGATGCCTTTCATAAGTTAATGGTGGGTCGGACCAGCTTTGTGATTGCTCATCGCCTGTCTACAATTGAAAATGCGGATCTCATCCTAGTTATGGTAGATGGAAATATCGTTGAACATGGGAATCATACGGAGTTGATGGCTCAAAGAGGTGTTTATTACAAAATGCAAACTGCCCAACTTTCTAGTAATTAAAACAGAAAAAGACTGGAACTTTGTCCAGTCTTTTGTGTTTAATCCTGCTGATCTTTTAAAAGATAGAGAAGAGAGAAGGCTAGGAGTGCCATAGCAATACCTAATACAGTAAAGATAAAAGCATTGCTGTCGGAGATGAGACCGATGGTATTGAGAGCGAAAGGTGTAATGGCCGCTCCAAAGCTACAGCCCAAGACGGCTACAGAGGTAACTTGGTTTAATCGTTTGGCAGGAATCTTGGCTGACAAGATTTGGAAAACCATGGTGAGGGCAGTGCTATACGTATAGCCAGAGAAGAGGGCGGATAGAGCAAGAAGAGGGATACTTGGCGAAAGGGCTACAGCCATCATGGAGAATCCGTAAGCAATCCCGGCATAAGTGATCAATTTGCTCTTGAACAAATGTACAAGGCCAGAGAAGGTGAGACCAGCTAGGATTCCGATTAGTTGCATAGCACTTAGAATGAAGCTAGCTGAATTATGTTGATCCTTGAACGTGTAGGCGACAATACTTGGGATGCGAAGAGTTACTCCGACGTTGCATAGGACAATCATTGCGGCTACAATGGCCAAAATAATAGTTAACTTCCATTCTTCTTTTTGGAGTGGTTCTTTCTGATTGGCTTGTGTATGCTGACTTTCTTCTTGCTGGTGATAAGGGACAAAGGTCATGAAGAGAAACAGAACGATTAACCCAGCCCCGTAAGCTAAAAAGCTAGAAGTCCAACCGAATTGGAGGAGGAAGCCGACCAATAAAGTGACCAGGGCTGTCCCTACTACCTCAGCAGAACCACGAAATCCGAGAGTTTGGATCCGTTCTCGTCCCTGGTAGCGTTCGCTGATAATAGAGATGGCTTTAGCGTTGATCAAACCGACCCCCATCCCAAAAATGAAACGAGAAATGAAAAGAATAGGATAGGCTTGGTTAAAGAATGGGACCATTCCAAATAGTGAGAGAATCAAGAGCCCTGTAATAATCATCTTTCTCTCATCCAAATAGCGTTCAATAATGGTGTTTAGGAAGAGGGTGACCATAATCCCTGCGGATGGAAGAGATACCAAGAGTTCGATTTGACTTTTGGGGAGATCCTTATAGTATTCGAACATATAGGGAAGGGCACTAGAAATCGAAAAAGACGTTGTTAATACAAGAGATAAAGAAAGGATACTAACCTTTTCTAATAATTTTTTCATAATCATCCTTCAGTCACATATTTGGTCAAAAGACACTCTACTATGGTATAGTTTTTTGCTTCATTTAGCAAGTTATTTAAATGAAATTTTTCAATATTTTTCATAATTGGAAAAATAAAAACTGGAGGTTTAACTCCAGTTTTTATTTCTATTTAAACGTTTAAGACTTTATCCAAGAATTCTTTCAAACGTGGGTGTTGTGGGTTGTCGAAGATTTGGTCTGGTTTGCCATCTTCGAGGAATTCCCCATCAGCGGTAAAGATGACACGATTGGCCACTTGGCGCGCAAATCCCATCTCGTGGGTGACGATAATCATGGTCATCCCTTGCTTAGCCAAATCCTTCATAACGTTCAGTACGTCCCCGACCATTTCAGGGTCAAGGGCAGAAGTCGGTTCGTCAAAGAGCATGACATCAGGCTTCATAGCGAGACCACGCGCAATGGCCACCCGCTGCTTCTGACCACCTGACAAGCTATCAGGAGAGACATCAGCTTTGTCAGCCAGTCCAACCTTTTCCAAGAGTTCCATCGCTAATTCCTTAGCTTCTTCACGACTCATGCGTTTATGCTCCAAAGGAGCAAACATGATGTTTTCGATGACACTCATATGAGGGAAGAGGTTGAAGTGCTGGAAGACCATCCCGACATTTTCACGGACGATATCAATGTTGGTTTTTGGATCAGTAAGATCATAGCCGTTCACGGTAATCTGTCCCTTGGTTACTTCTTCGAGAAGATTGAGACTGCGTAGGAAGGTGGATTTACCAGAACCAGATGGTCCGATGATACAAACCACATCTCCTTCGTAGAATTTTGTTGAGATGCCTTTAAGGACCTCGTTTTCACCGTAATATTTGTGGAGGTCATGGACATCAATTTTTAATTTAGCCATTAGTTAGCCCTCTTTTCTAATTGTTTTGCAAAGCGTGTCAATAAGGTAATGATGACGAGGTAGAAGACGGCAAGGATCGCATACATCTTGAAACTTTGGTAGTTTCGAGCAATGATAATCTTACCAGTCTGGAAGAGCTCGACCAAACCGATCGCAGACACGATAGTCGTATCTTTCAGTGCAATAACGAATTGGTTGACGAAGTTTGGAAGCATCAGTTTAGTAGCTTGAGGCAAGATAATCTTGCGCATGGTCTTGCTATAAGAAATCCCGAGGCTTCGACTGGCTTCCATCTGTCCGGCAGGTACGGCTTGAATCCCTCCTCGAACAATCTCAGCGATATAAGCAGCAGCATTGAGGGAGAGAGCGATGGTACCTGCAAGGAAGTCATTGATTGGGGATTGGTGACCCGTCATGGACTCGATCAAATTTGGAATTCCCCAGAAGATGAAGGCAGCAAGGATCATCAGTGGGATACCACGGATGACATCGACGAAGATCTCAGCTGTCCAACGAAGCCATTTATAAGGACTCACACTGAACATTCCAAAGATGATTCCAATCACCATAGCGATCGCAAATGATAGAAGTGCTAGTGCAATAGTGACCCCAAGTCCACTTAACAATTGTTTGTAGTTGTTTTGGAGCAAGCCCCAGATAGTCGTTTCATCCACTGAAGTAGATTCTGTGCTTTCTTCGCTATCGCTTGAAAGGTACTTATCCAAGATCTTTTGGTATTCGCCACTTTCTTTTAAGTTGGCTAAACCGTTGTTGAACATTTCAATCAATTCAGGGTTCGAATCTTTTTGGACAGCAAAAGCAATCTGACCACTTGGAGTACCTTCGATAGGTGTTTTGAATTTACGTCCTTGTTTAATGGCGTATTTGATAACAGGTTCGTCATCCATGATGGCAGCTACAGAACCTGAGTTCAAACTGTCATACATAGAAGCCCCATCTGAGAAGGTTTTGATTTTATAGCCATACTTGCTCTTGTTTTCCTCGAGGAAAGTTTGAGAAGCAGTCCCATTTTTGACACCTACCGTTTTTCCTTTTAGATCTTCGTAGGAAGAAATTTTACTACTTTCTTGAACGGCAAGAATCGAATTGGTTGTGTAGTATGGGTCAGAGAAGTCAAAAGTTGCCTTACGAGCATCTGTCACAGTCATGCCGGCAATCATTCCGTCCGCATTTCCATTCTGAACATCACTGACGGCGGCATCAAAACCAGGGTTGCTAATTTCTAGTGTAAAGCCTTGGTCTTTGGCAATGGCCTTAATCAATTCCATATCAATCCCAGTGTATTTACTTTGATCATTTTGGAAGACAAAGGGAGCAAAAGAGGAATCGCTAGAAATTTTGTATTTTTTCTTCTTTGGAGTTGCTTTTTGTCCTGCTTCAGTGCTCGTTTCAGGAACAACAGAAGTACTAGAGGTAGTTGTTGTTGCAGATGATGATTGGCTGCTACCAGTCCATTTTTCAATAATTTGGTCTAGCGTACCATCTTTCTTCATTTGAGCAAGAGCTGTATTGAATTGTTTAATGAGGTTTTCATGTGCCCCATCTTTTTTGACCCCAAAGGCAAAGCTTCCGACAGCTTCTCCTTCCATATTAATAGAAAGATCTTGGCCTTGCTTAATGGCGTATTCGATAACAGGTTGGTCATCCATAATGGCATTCACTGCACCAGTTGATAAACTATTGTTCATCAAATCACTGGTATCGAAGGTCTTGATCGTATAACCGTACTTGTCCTTGTTCTTTTGAAGGAAGCGTTGAGCAGCTGTACCGTTTTTAACACCGACTGTCTTGCCTTTAAGCTGGTCATAGGAAGTGATTTTGTTAGCTTTCTTAGTCGCAATCACGACTTTTGTATCATAGTAGGTATCAGACATCGCAAAGACTTGCTCACGTTCCTTGGTCTTGGTCATCCCTGCCATAATGGCATCGGCTTGACCAGCTTGAACTGCATTGACCGCTGCATCAAAGCCTGGGAATGACTTTTCTAAGGTCCAACCGTTGATTTCAGCGACCTTATCCAAGATTTCAACATCAATTCCTTTATAAACTTGGTCTGAGTCTTTGAATTCGAAGGGCGCATACGCCGTATCGAAAACGACCTTAACAGTTTCAGCCTGTGCTGGACTCGCAAAGGCGAATAGTGGAAATAAGAAAAGCAAACAAGCTACTAGTTTTTTCTTCATTTCGTTCTCCTTTATATCTAATCCAATAGACTCATAATGAGCTATGGAAGGAATACCCAAAAGGGTTAAAAAAATAAAGAATTCATACTGAAAACAAGTATGAATTTCATCATTTATTTTTTACAAGTATTATCATATCATAAATGAAACCTAAAATCAAGAAATCCAACCAATCCATGTCAGGTTATCTAACATAACATTGTCTTGCAGTATCTGGTTTTCTTTGTTACAATGGAGCTATTAGGTGAATGGAGGCTGATGATGAAGAAAGGGAAGATCATTCAGGATATAAAAACTAACACTACATGGCCAGTGCTCATTTCTACACTGTTCTATGTCTTTTTAACCTTCCTATTTGTTGAAGGTGGGCTTTGGCTGGGGAATGAATTGCTTGGACCTTTTTCAATTGGATTAGGGTTTCTAGCAGAGCTCTTTTCACCAGGGAATGGGGGATCAGGTGTTCAAGAGTTCTTCTACCATTACATTCTCTATTATGAGCTCTTCAGTTTCGTATTTATTCTTTTACTCTTTATTTTTTGGGTGAAGTTCATTGAGAAGAATCCCTTATCGACTTTAGGTTTTATAAAAAAGAATTGGCTGAAGTATCTAGGTTGGGGAATCTTGATTTCACTGCTTCAAATGGGTGTGATTGCCCTTTTCTACCAGGTTGGGGGAATCGGAACTTTTGAGCTGAATGAATTAAGTTTAGAACCCATTCTTTTTATTCTAGGTTTATTCCCATTTTGGCTCCTTCAAGGTGGTACAGAAGAAGTAGCCACACGTGGTTGGCTCCTAACTCGGATTGCAGCAAGAGCCAATCTACCCTTAGCGATCGCGATTTCTAGTAGTCTCTTTGGTTTTCTCCATCTAGGTAATTCAGGGGTGACCTTCTTATCCGTTCTGAATATCATCCTCGATGGGGTTCTAGCTGGTTTGCTCCTTGTCTACACCGATAGTATCTGGCTAGTGGTCGCCCAACACGGAACTTGGAACTATGTACAAGGGAATCTCCTTGGTTTTCAAGTCAGTGGAACGGGCGCAGATGCGTCTATCTTTAGCTTTACCATGGGATCAGGACCTGACTGGCTGACCGGAGGGGAATTTGGAGCAGAAGGATCGATCATTACCACTTTGGTTCTTCTTGTATCCCTAGTGATTGTCTACTGCTTAGGGGAAAGAAGAGAAAGAGTTGGTAATGAACAAGTGTGAAATGGTTGATAGGAAATGATGATAAATACGAGAGGCTGGGACAAAAGTCCTAGCCTCTCAATTGTCTTTGGATTGTAGAGTAAGGCGCAGTGGTTGAGTGGCCTCTACTACGCTGATTTCATCAGCTTGTACAGCCCTACTCAACTGTGCGGAGGTGAGACGACGAAATCGAATTCTAACGAATTACCGATTTCTGTCCCACTCCCTTTTCTGTACTAGGATCCTCTCCTCAAAAGTCAGAGAAATATCCTTCATTGTGGTAAAATAAAGGAAGTACAGCCGAAGGAAGAAAGTATGATTAATAAAATCACAGACAACAAATTTAAACTCGTCTCCAAATACCAACCGTCTGGGGATCAACCGCAGGCTATTGAACAGTTGGTGGATAACATCGAGGGTGGCGAGAAGGCGCAAATCCTGATGGGAGCGACTGGTACGGGGAAGACCTATACCATGAGCCAGGTCATTGCCCAAGTCAATAAACCGACCTTGGTCATTGCCCACAATAAAACCCTAGCAGGCCAGCTTTATGGGGAGTTTAAGGAATTTTTCCCTGAAAATGCGGTTGAGTACTTCGTATCCTACTATGATTATTACCAGCCTGAAGCCTACGTGCCATCGAGCGATACCTACATCGAAAAGGACAGCTCTGTCAATGATGAAATTGATAAACTACGTCACTCAGCAACCTCAGCTTTGTTAGAGCGTAACGATGTCATCGTTGTCGCATCTGTTTCATGTATTTACGGTTTGGGTTCGCCGAAGGAATATGCCGATAGCGTGGTGAGTCTGCGTCCAGGTCTGGAGATCTCTCGTGATAAACTGCTCAATGACTTGGTGGACATCCAGTTTGAGCGCAATGACATCGACTTTCAACGGGGGAAATTCCGTGTTCGGGGGGATGTGGTCGAGATTTTCCCAGCTTCACGTGATGAGCATGCCTTTCGGGTTGAGTTTTTCGGGGATGAGATTGACCGCATCCGTGAGGTTGAAGCTCTGACGGGCCAGGTTCTGGGAGATGTGGACCACTTGGCCATTTTCCCAGCTACCCACTTCGTGACCAATGAAGATCATATGGAAGTAGCCATTGCCAAGATTCAAGCAGAACTTGAAGAGCAGTTGAAAGTCTTTGAAAAAGAAGGAAAACTCTTAGAAGCTCAACGTCTAAAACAACGTACCGAGTATGATATTGAAATGCTGCGGGAGATGGGCTACACCAATGGGGTCGAAAACTACTCTCGTCACATGGATGGCCGGAGTGAGGGAGAGCCTCCTTATACCCTTCTTGATTTCTTCCCAGAAGATTTTCTCATCATGATTGATGAAAGTCACATGACCATGGGACAGATCAAGGGCATGTACAATGGTGACCGTTCGCGGAAGGAGATGCTAGTCAACTATGGTTTCCGTTTACCGTCTGCCTTGGATAACCGTCCACTGCGTCGGGAGGAGTTTGAAAGCCATGTCCATCAGATCGTCTATGTGTCAGCGACACCGGGTGATTATGAGATGGAACAAACCGATACTGTCATCGAGCAGATCATTCGTCCGACAGGCCTACTCGATCCTGAGGTCGAAGTGCGCCCTACCATGGGACAAATGGACGATCTCTTGGGTGAAATCAATGCGCGTGTGGAACGTGGAGAGCGGACCTTTGTCACCACCCTGACCAAGAAGATGGCAGAAGACTTGACCGACTACTTCAAGGAAATGGGGGTCAAGGTCAAATACATGCATTCGGATATTAAGACTTTGGAGCGGACAGAAATTATCCGTGATTTGCGTTTGGGCGTCTTTGATGTCTTGGTTGGGATCAACCTCCTTCGGGAAGGGATTGACGTACCGGAAGTGAGTCTAGTTGCCATCCTCGATGCGGATAAGGAAGGTTTCCTCCGTAACGAGCGGGGACTCATCCAGACCATCGGTCGTGCTGCCCGTAATAGTGAGGGGCACGTGATCATGTATGCGGACACCATGACCCAATCTATGCAACGTGCGATAGATGAAACAGCTCGTCGTCGTCAGATTCAGATGGCCTACAACGAAGAGCATGGCATTGTGCCACAAACCATTAAGAAGGAAATCCGTGACCTGATCTCTGTTACCAAGGCGGTGGCCAAGGAAGAGGACAAGGAAGTGGATATCACTAGTCTCAATCGCCAAGAGCGCAAGGAACTGGTCAAGAAACTGCAAGGCCAGATGCAAGAAGCCGTCGAAGTGCTTGACTTTGAGTTAGCAGCGCAAATCCGTGATATGATGTTGGAAGTCAAGGCGTTGGATTGAAAATTATAATTTATAGCAAAGTTACAAACTAAGTTCTTAATTACATCTCTAGTCAATGAGTCACTATGTGATAAATAAGATAGAGAAGTTTAAGTGGAGGAATTCACGTGAAAAAGGATCTAATTAAACTAATACTTATTTTCTTTATTTCAATTTTTGTGATAGGCATCTTACCTATAGTTCAATTTATTTGGGCATTTATGCCGACAAAACTTGTTACGAAAGAGGAAAAGCAGCATATTGAATATGTTGTGAACACAGCTTTTGAAGATAATTTAGGGTTGAAGGTTAAGAAAATAGAGATTCCAACTTGGGTTAGTCATGTTACTTATCAATATAATGTAAAAGTTCAATTGGCAGAAGGTGCAGAGAAAATTTTAACAGAGAAGTTAGAAGATAGGACTTATTCCTATTACGCTAATAGTGATGATAAACCATCTTTGATATTAACAGATCTTATCTTTTCTTATGTCCTAGATACAAATTCCCATCCTATGTTGAATACCTTATATTTTGACAAAGAGTCTGTTCTAAAGCCAGTGAAATTTAAGAAGCTGAGTACAGATTTAGATTACGATGTAACTGACGACCAAAAAGGGTTTTATCGTGATTTGGTTCAAATAAAAAAAGAACTAAAGTATAATCCCAAGACAGAGAAGTATGATGCTTCAGCAGATGAAATAAAGAAATTGAGAAAAGATATGATCCAATTATCAGAAAAGTATGAGGCTCAATTGAATTTGTATCTCAATCTGGAAGGTGATATTCCTGAAGGAGCGAGTCTAACTGACTATATTGATTTTACTAGCTTACCCAAAAATGTTTATGTAGTTGTTTGGGGAGAAAATGGGAAATTAGATAGCAATGGTTTTCAGGCAGAATAATTGAGATAGATTTATTCAAGGAGGAAACAAATGGTCATCACAATAAAACCAATGGTGACAGCAGAGGAGATAGAAGGTAAGTCCCTCGTTCATTGGCAAACGTGGAGAGAGGCTTATGACGACCTTTTACCTGCAGAATTTCAGGATACGATGACATTAGAAAGATGTCGATTCTTTAGTCAAAAATATCCAGAAAATACATTGATCGCGATGGATGGCATGAAGGTAGTTGGGTTTATCAGTTATGGAAACTTTCGTGGTGAGACTATTCAAGCTGGTGAAATCATTGCCTTATATGTTTTAAAAGACTATTACGGAAAAGGTATTGCTCAGAAATTAATGACGGAAGCTCTGAGTGCTCTTGAGCATTTCTCTGAAATTTTCTTATGGGTATTAAAAGAGAATAAGCGAGCCATTGCTTTCTATCAAAAAATGGGTTTTACTTTTGATGGCCAAGAAAAAATACTTGAACTTGGAAAACCTGTTAAGGAATTGCGGATGATGTGTTCTTCAAATAAAAATTTCTAGAGGATGTATCTATCAATCTTTGAGCCATTATCAATTAATCAAGTATAATGAGTGAAAGAGATAGAACGAAAAGAAGAGTTAAAGGAGAGAACTTATGAAAATTCTAGTTATCAATGGGCACCCTGATAAGGAAAGTTACTGCCAAGCGATTTTTCAAACAATTGTAGGCAATTTGGATACAAGCCGTCATGAGATTATAACTATTAATCTCAATGAAGAGGACTTTGACCCGGTCCTTCGCTATGGTTACCGAAAACGGATGGAGGAAGATCCGTTTATCCTTCGTTCTCAGGAATTAATCCAATGGGCAGATCATTTCATTTTTGTTTATCCTATCTGGTGGAGTAGTATGCCGAGTCTCATGAAAGGTTGGATCGATCGGGTCTTCACACCTGGGATTACTTACTTGGCCAATGATCAGGGAAGCTTTATCTGGAATTACCTGAGAGGCAAGCAATTTAAGAAGTTGCTTAAAGGAAAAACGGCTAGTATTTATGCGACTTCGATGGCACCCACTTGGTGGTACAAGATCTTTTCAGGCCCTCTCAACATTCCAGATAGTTATGGCATCTCTGTTTTGAAGAATGCGGTCTTGAACCATTGTGGGATTAAAACAAAGCGTGTCTGCATCTTGGGTGAAGTCGGACGAGATGTGAACACCGCTAGCATGCGGGAACAGCATCTCCAAAAGGTAGCAGCAGAAGTGAAGAAACTTTGATCAGAGACAGGAGACTACTGATAAGTTAGTGTCTTTAGTTGTATTTTTAATAGGTTTTAGTTAAACTATTAACATAATCTATAAAACATAGGAATGATTCATTATGTTACTTTTTATCTATATGATCTATGTCATTTATTCACTATCAAAAATGAAAAGAGAAGGTAAAAGAGTCTCAATTTTTACTAAGTTGATTGTTTACGGCTTATTGATACTCTCTTCGTTTATGCTCTATTTCAGTTTTTTGTCATTTTTATTTAGTCCGTTGCCATTTTTTGGCTTTCTAGCTACTCTTGCTATTGGTGGTATGATGCTATCTCTGAAAATAGTCATTGCTCTTGCTTTGCTTTTGTTATCTCTTGGCCTATACTTAGATAGCAAAAAAAGTGATCCGGATACGCCACTCGTTGATCATTGGTTACGATTGGGGGTTCATATTCTTCTGATTATTATTTAAGGCAAGTACGGTTACATCTGAAAGCAAATGTTTGTATAGGAGATCTTTATAATGGGAAAGTATTTGAACCTGTTTAAGATCGTGTATCTTATTCTTTTACTTTTTGTTTTTGCGAACTTTGTATTAGGCTTCTATGGTTACGCCTTTACTTCGCTCCTGTGGAATCCTTGGTTGTATCTAGGAGCAGTGACGATTTTTTGTCACATCTGGTATCGCTTCTATCGAACTCACGCAGTCAATTGGAAGAATGTAGTGGGCCTACTGTTTAGTTTCTTTGCTAGCCTGATCCTGGTATTTTTCATTGAGTTTTTCTTTAGTTTTGATAGTCATGGTTCGGTAACGATTCACTCGGAATATTATTTAAAAGAGAAGTCAATTGTCTTTCAAAGAGGCTCCCTTTTAGATGCCTTTGATGAATACCATGAGCTGGTGAATCCCTTTGTCATGAAAAAAGAGATAAAGAAAAAAGTGTATATTGATTAATTGTCAATATCATAGAAAGGAAATATATGTCACGTACAACGCCTACTATACTGTGCAATCTTTGCATGGTCGAAGATCTTGAAAATGGGAAGGTCGTCCTCCAATACCGCTCACCTGAAAAGACTCACTGGGCTGGCTATGCTTTTCCAGGTGGCCACATCGAGGAAGGAGAGAGTTTGGTCGAGTCTGTCATCCGTGAGATTGAAGAAGAAACTGGTCTCACCATTTTCAACCCCCACTTGGTCGCTGTAAAAAACTGGCAGTTAGAGGATGGCATCCGCTACATCGTCTTTTGCTACAAAGCGACAGAATTTACAGGCCAGCTAAGATCGTCTGATGAAGGAGAAGTTTCTTGGGTCGCTAAGGACCGATTAGCTAGCCTATATTTAGCTTATGATATGCTCCCTCTGCTGGAAGTCATGGAAGATCCTAACCTTTCAGAGTATTATTACCGGAAGCGGACTGAGGATGGTTGGGAAAAATTTCGCTATTAAGGAGTTGGGTACACCAGCTCTTTTCTTATTCTTGTAAGAAGTTGAAAAAAGTAGTATGATGGAAGGGTTTAGGAATACCTGATCTAGGGGGATTTATTTTATATGAAGGATTTTCACTTTGATGCCATTGCAGCATTTGAAAATTACGAGATCTTAACCATGAGAGATGGCCATGTGGTGGTGACAACCAAGGTGGTCGAATCGTCACTTAATTATTATGGAAATGCGCATGGAGGATATCTCTTTACCCTGTGTGACCAGATCAGTGGTTTGGTCGTGATTTCACAGGGAGTAGATGGTGTGACCTTGCAGTCATCCATCAATTATTTGAAAGCAGGACGTCTAGGAGATGTCTTGACCATCCACGGGGAATGTGTCCACTGTGGGCGGACGACTCGAGTTGTCGATGTCGACATTACCAATCAGGAAGGTGTCAATGTCTGTAAGGCGACCTTTACCATGTTTGTAACGGGAGAAAGAGATGAATCAGCAAAAGTACGCATTTAAAAACTATATTTTTGATTTTTATGGAACCTTGGTCGATATCAAAACCGATGAGTCGAGTCCAGTCTTGTGGGAGACAATGGCCCAAATCTACCAGTCCTATGGTGCTCATTATACAGGGGAAAGCCTGCAAGCACGCTATAAGGAGTTGGTGAAGCAAGCGGAGGAAGGTATCGCTAAGGAAAAAAAGGTCACTTATCCGGAGATAGACTTGACCGTGATTTTCGTTCAACTCTATCTAGAGAGTCATCCAACAGGAGCCAGTGTCCATCATCTCAAAGAGTGGGGACGCTTGATTGCTCGGACCTTCCGTGTCCTCTCTCGTAAACGATTGGAGCTTTACCCGCACACGAAAGAAGTCTTAGAAGATATGAAAGTTGCAGGTTGTCGGATCTATCTCTTATCCAATGCGCAAGCGGACTTTACCAACCCAGAGATTGATTTAGTTGGCTTGAGAGAGATTTTCCACGACATTTATCTGTCGTCTGATGCAGGGATTCGCAAACCTCAGCGCGAATTTCTCATGAAAGTCATCAAAGAACACCAGTTGAATCCTGATAAAACAGTCATGGTAGGGAATGACTTCACTACAGATGTGGCTGTAGCGAAAAGCATCGGCATGCAAAGTATCTTGATCAATACCTTCCCCTACTCGGACGAAGAATTACAGAATAAGAGTCAAGCAGGCGTGCGCGTGATTCGAGACATTCAAGAATTGCAAGAAGATTAAAGGTTACCATCAATTTTAGGAGGCCAAGTTGCCTCTTCTTTTATTGAAAATGCTACAATAGAACGGAATTTGTCAAATTTTCCCTTTCATGGTATACTATGGGAGTTAATTTTGCTAAGGAGATTGAAATGAATAACTTACCAAACTGTCCAAAATGTAACTCTGAATACGTCTATGAAGATGGTGCGCTCTTGGTCTGTCCAGAGTGTGCTTATGAATGGAACCCAGCTGAAGTCGTAGAAGAAGAAGGTGTTGTAGCCATCGACGCGAATGGAAATAAATTGGCTGATGGCGATACCGTCACCTTGATCAAAGACTTAAAAGTGAAGGGTGCACCAAAAGATTTGAAACAAGGAACGCGAGTGAAAAACATCCGTATCGTCGAAGGTGACCACAACATCGATTGTAAGATTGATGGCTTTGGCGCAATGAAACTCAAATCAGAATTTGTCAAGAAAATCTAAGAATAAGAAGAAGGGCTTAGCCCTTTTCTTTCAGGAGAATACTATGAAATTCAAACTATTATTTAGCTATCGTTTTCTATTGTTTATCTTGAGTGTGATCGGCGTTTATCTGCAACTGACCAAGCATGGTGGCTTTGGGATGATGCTCTATTACACCATTTTGTCCAACATGTTGGTCATGTTCTTTATGGGGGACATGGTCTGGCGCATGCTTCGTGGTCGTTCGACCCAGACACAGAGCTATCTTCGCTTAAAGGGCGGTGTCACCATGTCAATCATGATCACCTGTGTCATCTACCACTTTATGCTAGCACCCATCGCGACACCTGAGAAGTTTTACCGTTTGGAAAACTTCCTCTGTCATTACATTGTTCCCTTGATGTTTTTCTTTGACACCCTGGTCATTGATAAACCGAAACAATACCGTAAGTCGGATCCATTAGCTTGGACCCTGCTTCCCTTGCTTTATATGGTCTTTGCTCTTCTCAACGGTTTGGTTCTTAAGTGGCCAGTTCCAGGTGCCAAAGACAGTCCTTTCCCTTATTTCTTTATCAATGTCAATCGTTTTGGTTGGCTCTATGTGGTTAAGATGGCGACCATCATTTTTGTCGCTTATTTACTAGCTGGATGTGGCTTGTTTGCCTTGAAGAGGTTTGGGAAAAAAGGAACAGATCATCATTAAATAGAAGATTTGTGGATGTAAATCCGAACATTCGTAGAAAATAATGAGTTTTTTCTTGCATCCCACTATAAACTGTGATATAGTATGGATAATTAAATAGTCCTTTAATCCTGTCCCGTGAGGCAGGCAAGGAGTCTGATCAAAATAAGGGGTGAACTAGATGCGTTCTAGGTCTTATCTCTTGATATTTTTCTGAAGCCTCCTTGAAAAGGGAGGCTTTTTTCTATCAATTAGGAGGAAAAGATGAAGATCAAAGAAGTCGTTGATGATCTGACCATGAAGCGAGCTATTACTCGCATCACTTATGAAATCATCGAACGGAATAAGGATTTGAGCCAAATTGTTTTGGTAGGGATCAAAACTCGTGGCGTTTTCATTGCCAATCGCATCAAAGAAAGGTTAGCACAGCTAGAACAAATAGAGGTTCCAGTCTGTGAATTGGATACCAAGCCTTTCCGTGATGATATCAAAGTAACAGAAGATTCAACCGTTTTACCAGTAGATATTACTGGCAAAGATGTCATCCTGATTGATGATGTTCTTTATACAGGTCGGACTATTCGAGCAGCCATCGATAATCTTGTCAGTCGTGGACGTCCATCGCGTGTCGGCCTGGCAGTCCTAGTGGATCGTGGTCATAGAGAATTGCCAATCCGACCAGACTATGTTGGAAAAAATATTCCGACAAGTCGATCAGAGGAAATCATTGTCGAGATGACGGAGCTGGATGGTCAAGATCGCATCTTGATCGAGGTGAGTGAATAAGGTAGTTTTCAAATCGTCGCTATATACAGGAGTGACTGAGGAAGCTTCCTGTATCGTTTTCACATATGCATATCTTTGGAATGGAGTTACAACATGTCTACAAATCAAATCGCACTTAAAAACCTTGTCTCAATGGAAGCTTTATCAAACGAAGAAGTTATGGCCTTGATTAAGCGTGGGATTGAGTTTAAAAATGGAGCAAAAGCTCATTATGATGAGCAACACATCGTGTCTAATCTCTTCTTTGAGTCGTCAACACGTACGCACAAAGCATTTGAAGTGGCTGAGTTGAAATTAGGTTGTGACCTCCTTGACTTTGATGTGAAAACGAGCTCTGTAAACAAGGGTGAAACTCTGTACGATACCATTTTGACCATGTCAGCTCTCGGAGTTGATATCTGCGTCATCCGTCACCCAGAAGTAGACTACTACAAGCAATTGATTGAAAGTCCAACTATCACAGCCTCTATTGTCAACGGGGGAGATGGATCTGGTCAACACCCAAGCCAAAGTTTACTAGACTTGATGACCATCTATCAAGAGTTTGGTCACTTTGATGGACTTAAGGTTTGTATCGCTGGGGACTTGGATCACTCACGGGTGGCAAAATCCAATATGCAAATCTTGAAACGCTTGGGAGCAACCCTTTACTTTGCTGGTCCAGACGAGTGGAGAAGTGCAGAGTTTGAAGAATATGGAACCTTTGTGACGATTGATGAAGTGATCGAAGAGGTCGATGTCATGATGTTCCTCCGTGTGCAACACGAGCGTCATGATTATGAATCTCTCTTCTCAAAAGAGAACTACCATCGTTTGCATGGCTTGACACAAGAACGCTATGATCGTATGAAAGACACAGCCATCTTGATGCACCCAGCTCCAGTAAACCGTGATGTGGAGATTGCTGACCACTTGGTAGAAGCTCCTAAATCACGCATCGTGGAACAAATGACCAATGGTGTCTTTGTCCGCATGGCTATCATCGAAGCGGTTTTAGCTGGACGGAAATAATAAAGTAAGAAAATAGAAAGGAGAAGTGAGAGAGTCTACAAAAAGGTGGTCTTTTCTCACTTTTTCTTTTTGGAATTTGTAAGGAGAATTTATGGTAAAACGTCTCTTAGTATTAGAAGATGGGACGGTTTTTGAAGGAACTGGTTTTGGAGCTGATACCTATGTCAGTGGGGAATTGGTCTTAAATTCTGCCATGACGGGTTATCAGGAGTTAATTACCGACCAGTCCTATAAGGGGCAAATTTTAGCCTTTACTTTTCCAGTTATCGGTACAACTGGGATAAACCGAGATGATTATGAATCTATTTTTCCTGGGTGTCTAGCAGTGGTGGTGCATCAATTAGCGAGTCATCCCAGTAATTGGCGGAAACAGTTATCCTTAGATGCTTATCTGAAGAAACACAATATTCCAGGGATCCAAGGAGTCGATACTCGAAAGCTGGCTAAAATTGTTACAGAACATGGAAGTATGAAGGCTACAGTGGTCAATGAAGGGGATGCGATCGAGCATATCTTGGACCAGCTTCGGGCAACCGTCTTGCCTTTTGACCAAGTCCGCCAGGTGTCGACCAAAACCCCCTATGCTGCACCAGGGTTTGGTAAGAGTATCGTCTTGATCGACTTGGGCTTACGGCATTCCGTTTTGCGTCAATTGATTGCACGAGGTTGTAACGTCACGGTCGTTCCTTATTCAGTTAAATTGAAGGAATTAAAGGATTTGCAGCCAGATGGCATCATTCTATCCAGTGGTCCAGGGAATCCTCATCATATCGATGGTATTTGCCAGGTCATTGCTAAAATCGATCCTCATATTCCAATTATGGGGATCGGCTTGGGGGCAGAATTGCTGGCCCTTGCCCACGGAGGAAGTCTCGCGAAACTAAAAAGTCCTCATCGAGGTCTCAACATTCCTGTAAAAGAGGTGGCTACTGGAAAAGTCGAAATCACTAGCCAGAATCACCAGTACAACATCGAGCGCGATACTCTTCCACGTGATTTTCTGATTACCCATGAGGAGCTTCATGATCACTCTATCGAGGCCTTTCGTCACCGCTATCTTCCCTTGATTGGTGTCCTCTACCATATTGAGTCCAGTCCAGGACCAAGGGAAAGTCTCTATTTCTATGACGAATTTATGGATCTGATTGAAAGTAAATTAGACGAAAGAAGGGAGGAGTTATGGTCATGAATCAAGTAACGCTTTTGTGTGCAGAATCCTTCAATGATGTCAGTTTGCTTGGAGCACTCACGTCTTGTCCCTTATTAAAAGAACGTGGCTACCAGACAGAAATCCTCTATTGTGGAGACGAGAACGACGTCACCAAAGAAGCAGGAGACGCTGTTTCGGTTATTCGTTTAAAGTTGGACAGTCTCAAAGAAGCCCTTCTAGCGACGAAAACAAAAAATTTACTGCTGTCATTTGCGGATAAGCAAGTCCTTGGTCTTTTATTCCGATTGGAAGAAATTGGGTTTCTCAAGGAACACAAAATCCGTATTCTAGGAACTTCGCTTAGGCAGTACCGTACCTTTTACCACCAGGCAGACCAAAAGTCATTTCTACAGGACTTAGGTTATCAAGTTCCTTCCTCATCCTTGGTTTCGACAGTGCGAGAGGCTATTGAGTTCTCAGAGCAGATCCAATTCCCTATTGTTGTTTGGCCACTTGCCAGCAAGCATGGGCAAGGTCGTCGGATTGCTAATAACTTGGATGATTTATGTGATGCTGTCGAAAAAGGACTAGAAGTATCGCCACAGGCTCAGTGTTTGTTGGAGCTCTCAACGGTTGGTTTCAAGGAGTTGGAATACATCGTCGTCCGAGACCGCCAGGATAATTATTACCTTGCAGGAAACATTGAGAGCGTCGACCCGGTGGGGATCCATTCCAGTGATTCTTATCAAGTCATCCCTAGTCTGACGCTGACGGATACCGAGCATCAGACCTTGAGAGAGGCAGCTTTGTCTATAGTCCGGCACTTGAGACTGGTTGGAGCGACATCTATTAAGTTTGCGCTAGATCCAAAGAGTTACCAATTTTATATTCTTGAGGTCAATCCTTTTGCCTCTGATTCCTTCTCGACCATGTCAATGGCTTTAGGCTATTCGATTTACCACCAGGCCTTATGCTTAAAATTAGGCGACCACCTTTTGGACCTTCCTCATCCTACGATGAAAAGTCTTACGGCTCTCTTTGAACCCACTCTAGATCGTATTTTCTTTAAACTCCCTGTTTTTCCAATGGAAAAGGTGACAAAAGTTCTCAACACACAAATTCACTCAGTTGGTGCAATTCATGGGTTTGGTACAAGTCTAGAAGAAGCCTATCAGCAAGCTGTTGAAAATTTTGGTTCGGATCAATGGCCTAAGAATATTCTGAAAGAAGTTTCCGACGATGAATTGATCCAACGGATTGCCAAACGGATGCCCTATCGTTTCTCATCTATCTTAGAGGCTTTTCATAGAGGCTTCGAAATGGAAGAAGTAAGCGACCTGAGTCGAATGGATCCTTTCTATCTCCAGTTCCTCTATAATAGTTACCTATATGAACGAGAGGAGAAGGAGCATCTAAGTCATGACTTAAAATTACGTCCTTTGGATTTAACTGCTGGATTTGGTCAAGTTGGCGAAAAGGTTTCTTACTATATTTCCATCTGTGGTGAGGACGAGGGATCAGATTGGAGTCAATGGACCTTATTGGTGGATCAAAGCCCTTCAGAAGATTCCAGCCAAATTCTCAGAATCATTGAACGTTTGAAAAAGGAGCGTGAAAAGGGAAGAAAAGTAGCTCTTCTCAGTCAACGTCCTTTTGTAGGACATGCAGCAGATACTTGCTTACGGATTCCTCTTTCTGTTTATGAAAGTTACCAGAGTCAAATCGATGGTCAGTTTGCAAGGGTGGAATACATGGATTAAAAGAATTTAAAAAGCTTCGGTTAAGGTAACCGAAGCTTTTTTTAACAATATAGTGAATTAAGAATGGCTAACAATACCGATAATGGTGTCGACGGCACGTTCCATGGTTTGAAGGCTGACGTATTCAAAGCGACCATGCATATTTTCACCACCAGCGAAAAGATTTGGTGTCGGAATGCCCATGAAGGAAATTTTAGACCCGTCTGTACCACCACGAATTGGTTCAATGATTGGTGTAATACCTAAATCTTCCATAACTTCTTTAGCCAAGTTGACAGGTGTCATATCTTTTTCGATGACCTGTTTCATGTTGTAATATTGGTCTTTAAGGGTCAAAAGGACTCTTTCTGCACCAAGTTCTTGGTTCATCTTACTTGCAATCTCTTCCATCTTTGCCTTACGAGCTTCGAAATTCTCTGTCTCGAAGTCACGAATGATGTAGCTAGCATGTGCTTCCTCAACAGTACCATCCACATTCATTAAGTGGTAGAAACCTTGGTAGCCATCCGTTTTTTCAGGACGGTCTTCTTCAGGGAGTTGATTGTGGAAGTCAATGGCTAACTGAAGAGCATTGACCATTTGGTTCTTAGCAGTACCTGGGTGCACATTGCGGCCTTTAAAGGTAATTTCAGCTCCTGCAGCGGAGAAGGTTTCGTATTGCAATTCACCAAGAGGACCACCGTCCACTGTATAAGCGAAGTCTACATTGAAATCTTCTGCATCAAATTTATCTGCTCCGACTCCGATTTCTTCATCTGGTCCAAAGCCGACTCGAATTTCGCAGTGTTTGATTTCAGGGTGAGCAGTCAAGTACTCGATGGCTGTCATAATTTCAGCAATCCCTGATTTGTCATCTGCTCCAAGCAGAGTCGTACCGTCTGTAGTGATCAAGGTTTGTCCCTTGTAGTTATGAAGGTTAGCAAAGTCAGCGGGATCTAGTGAATAACCAGAGTCACCCAGAGCAATAGTGCCGCCATTGTAGTTTTCAATGACTTGAGGGCTGATGTTTTCCGCATTGAAATCAGCTGTATCCATATGTGAGATAAAGCCAATCTTTCGTGTGAGACTTGGATCGTTTGCTGGAAGAGTTCCAATAGCAAAACCGTTTGGAAGGTAGTAGACATTCTGAAGTCCAACTCGTTCCATTTCAGGGAGTAGTACCTTCTTTGCAAACTCTACTTGAGAGGCTGTACTAGGAGTTGTTGTTGAAGTCTCATCAGAGCGAGTATTGACTTTGACATAGGTTAAAAAACGTTCTAATAATGTTGGGTATTTCATTTGTTTTTCCTTTTCTAGTTCTGTGCTTGTAAAACATAGCGCTTGATAGCAGTAGCGACACCGTCTTCTTCGTTAGAAGTTGTAGTAACATCAGCCAAGGCTTTGATAGAATCTGGTGCATTGCCCATTGCAACACCCAGACCCGCGTACTCAATCATTTCAATATCGTTATTCTCATCACCAATAGCCATGATCTGTTCTTTAGGAATATTCAGGTGTTCAGCAAGAGCTTTTAAACCAGTCGCTTTGTTTACGCCTTTGGGAAGAATTTCAAAGAGAATAGGCTGAGAACGAATGGTGTGGAAGCGCTGAGCTAATACATCTTCATAGTTCTCTTGAAAGGCATCAATCTGCTCTTTCTGATCGATAAACATTCCTTGGAAAATTGGTTGTGACTCAAGGACTTCTTGCAATCCCAGTGATACAGGCACAGAAGAAACGATACTGGCATCCATTTTAGCAATTTCGGAAGGTTCCTGATTCAAAATGATATAGCGATTTAAATCGAATAAGCTTAATTGAGAATGGATCTCCTGAGTTAATTGATCGAGATAAACCAAATCTTCTTCAGATAAGGCATCATAAGTGATGATGGACCAATCTGAAGATTTGACAGTTGTACAGCCATTATTAATCACAGAGTAGGAATGAATACTTTTGAAGCCAATCTCTTCAAAGATGGGACGGACACCAGATAGGGGACGGCCTGTACAAATGACAACGTGGACACCAGCAGCTTCAGCATCCAAAAGCGCCTGCTTATTAGCAGGACTAATGGTTTTATCAGGTGATAAAAGAGTCCCATCCAAATCGATGGCAACTAATCGAATCATAGCTCATCCTCCTTAGCTGGAAGAAAGCTAGCAATGACTTTCCCAATCACTCTTGGTTCCTCTTCTAGCGGAATGACCTTGTCACTATACTTTTTATTGAGAGAGACAAGACGGATCCCTTGAGCTTCACGAAAGACACGCTTGATCAAGGTTTGCCCATCGTACTCAATAGCATAGATGGCACCAGCAGTATCGTAGAAAGTTTGCTTAATTAGGGCAACAGATCCCTTTGGATATTTAGGTTCCAGCGAGTCTGTATGAATCCAAAGTGCTAGATCATAGGCCAGTTTTTGATCAAACCAAACCAAATCTCCCTTAGAAGCACTTTGACTTGCAGCATAACTATCGAAGACTGTATATGGTGTGTATTTTTTCTCGATAAGTTTCCGTTCAGCCTGCAAAACTAATAAGCGATTGGCTTCCTCTAGGAGAGAATCTTGAAAATCCTCATCTAGTTGTTTATAGATAAACTCAATCTTAGAATCTTCCAAGGTATCTGATTGACCATAACGTGGGTCTAGATCAGAAATAGGGATTTCAAAGAAGCTAGCAATCTTTTCTAAGTTCTCACTGACTGGGAGAGAAGTCCCTTTTACATAGCCAGTCAAAGTACTAGCTGGGATACCAGTAGTACGAGATAAATCGACCTGTTTCTTATTTTGAACCTTTAATAGTTCTCTTATTTTTTCGGAAATAATGCGCAAAGCCTCTTTATCTTGTGGGCTTGCTTTTCCACGTCCTCTTGCCAAGAGTTTCACCTCCTTTTACATTACAATTTATTATAGCGAATTAAATCGAAAAAGTAAATAGAAATCCTTTATTGTTCATTAATTATTTCAATTCGAATTAAATAGTATTATTTAATAATCTGTTAACATATTCTTAATGCTTGATTTTTTTAGGGATAAGACATAGAATAAATAAAAAAGACTTCATGGAGGTAGAAGTATGATTCGGACCGTTCAAATTAAAGATGCAGGTCAAATTCGTGATTTGTGCCACCAGGCATTGGGGTATGATTCGACCCTTGAGAAAGTAACAGCTCAGATCGATAAATTCAATCAGCCAGATTCGGGTCACTTTTGCTTTGTTTATGAAGAGGACCAAACTGGGAATATTTTAGGCTATGTCGAAGCTGAAGCCTATGAGAGTATATATAGCGATCCGGGTTTAAATGTTTTAGGACTTGCTGTTTTCCCTTCTGCTCAAGGACGTGGGATTGGTCGGCAATTGATGGAGCGAGTTGAAACTCTTGCTCGAACTCATAACTATTCCTTTATTCGTTTGAGTTCTGCCTCTCATCGTAAAGAAGCCCATGTTTTTTATGAACATATAGGCTATGAAGGAAATAAAACACAGAAGCGATTTTTGAAAATAATGGATTAAGATAGGCAAAGGCCTATCTTTTTTGTTATAATATACTGAATAGTTTTATAAGGATGAAGAAATGAATTTAGAAGAATTAAAGAAACGACAAGAGAAGATTCGGAACTTCTCCATTATCGCCCATATTGACCATGGAAAGTCAACCTTGGCGGATCGAATCTTAGAAAAAACCGAGACCGTTTCTAGTCGGGAAATGCAAGCCCAGCTTTTGGACAGCATGGACCTAGAACGGGAACGTGGAATCACTATTAAGCTCAATGCTATTGAGTTGAACTACACGGCTAAAGATGGGGAAACCTACATCTTCCACTTGATTGACACCCCAGGACACGTGGACTTTACTTATGAGGTTTCTCGTTCGCTTGCTGCCTGTGAGGGAGCCATTCTCGTTGTGGATGCGGCTCAAGGGATCGAAGCTCAGACTCTTGCCAATGTTTACCTGGCTTTAGACAATGATTTGGAAATTCTTCCAGTTATTAACAAGATTGACTTGCCAGCTGCAGATCCAGAACGTGTGCGCACAGAAGTAGAAGATGTCATTGGTCTGGATGCTAGTGAGGCAGTCCTAGCTTCTGCCAAGGCTGGTATCGGGATTGAAGAGATTTTGGAACAAATCGTCGAGAAAGTTCCAGCTCCTACTGGGGATGTTGCTGCTCCATTGCAAGCCTTGATCTTTGACTCAGTATACGACCCATATCGTGGAGTTATCCTTCAAGTTCGGGTGGTCAATGGTATGGTGAAGCCTGGCGACACCATCCAGTTGATGAGCAATGGTAAGACCTTTGATGTGACAGAGGTAGGGATCTTTACTCCTAAAGCGGTTGGTCGTGATTTCCTTGCGACAGGAGATGTTGGTTATATTGCAGCATCTATCAAGACTGTTGCGGACACTCGTGTCGGGGATACTGTAACTTTGGCGTCCAATCCTGCTAGCGAGCCTCTTCATGGATACAAACAAATGAATCCAATGGTCTTTGCAGGTCTTTACCCAATCGAATCCAACAAATACAACGATCTTCGGGAAGCTTTGGAGAAGTTGCAATTGAATGACGCTAGTCTTCAATTTGAGCCTGAAACATCTCAAGCCCTTGGTTTTGGTTTCCGTTGTGGTTTCTTAGGTCTCCTGCATATGGATGTTATTCAGGAACGCTTGGAGCGCGAGTTCAATATTGACTTGATCATGACAGCGCCGTCTGTAATCTATAAGGTCAATTTGACAGACGGAGAAGTGCTGGATGTGTCCAACCCGTCTGAGTTCCCAGATCCAACCAAGATTGCTTCAATCGAAGAACCTTATGTCAAAGCACAAATCATGGTGCCGCAAGAGTTTGTTGGAGCTGTCATGGAATTGGCCCAACGCAAACGTGGGGACTTTGTAACCATGGACTACATCGACGAAAATCGGGTTAATGTCATCTATCAGATTCCACTGGCGGAAATTGTCTTTGATTTCTTTGACAAATTGAAATCCTCTACTCGTGGCTACGCAAGCTTTGACTATGAGTTATCTGAATACCGTCCATCTAAATTGGTTAAAATGGATATCCTTCTCAATGGTGATACCGTCGATGCCCTTAGCTTTATCGTTCACAAGGACTTTGCCTATGAACGTGGGAAGTTGATTGTTGAGAAGCTCAAGAAGATTATCCCTCGTCAACAGTTTGAAGTGCCTATCCAAGCAGCTATCGGTCATAAGATCGTGGCCCGTACGGATATCAAAGCCCTTCGTAAAAACGTCTTGGCCAAGTGTTATGGTGGGGACGTCTCACGGAAACGGAAGCTTCTTGAAAAACAAAAGGCTGGTAAAAAGAGGATGAAAGCTATCGGTTCAGTAGAAGTACCGCAGGAAGCCTTCTTGTCAGTTCTGTCAATGGATGAGGAATAAGCTTTTCGCTAGTATCATGGAACAAATAGAACGTCCCGTTAGGGGCGTTTTTCTATCAGGCTAGACAAATAGCGCTTTCAAATCTAAGTAGAACGTGATAAACTAGAGGTATCAAAACCCATCACAAAGGAGAGGAAAGATGAAAAATAAGTTCCTACTAGCGACCGTCTCGGTCTTATCAGCTGTTGCCCTTGTAGCTTGTAGTTCACCTAAAAAAGAGTCTAGAAAACCATTGTCATCTGAATCTAGTTCCACTGAGGTGGTAAAAAAGAGTAAAAAATCCTCTAGTAAAAAGACTTCTAGCAAGGTAGAGTCAAAATCATCGGATGATACCAAGAGTTCTGTCGAAACCAAACGGGTTGGTTCTGCAGATTATGGTTATATCGATATCCCAAGCAAGTGGATTAAATTTACAGATATAGATGGTGGAGACAGCATTCAATTTACAGATGGAAGTGCCTACAACATCGTTACCATGAACGGGTATACTAAAGAGAAAGCAAATGTCGGTGAAGGGGAAGTCTTCAACGCAGAGTTGATTGCCAACCGAATTGCATACTATTGGAATGACAATAAAGAAGTAGAGAAAATGTGGGGAGCTAAAACCACTGTCTCAGGCAATGAAGCCTTGCAGCTGAATATTATCCTTAAATCTGGACAGTACCTCATTACTTGGGTCTTCCAAAAGGATGATAAGGTATACTTGATGTCTTTTGAAGGGGATCCAGAGACCTTGGCTCAATTCATTCCTTACATTGAAGAAACTTGGAGTTTGGATGAGAAAGGTCCAAAAGCCTAAGTTCTTATGAAGAATAAGCCAATATGTCTAAGCTAGAAAGGGTCTGATAAAAGTCATGAGGCGCTGGAAAAGCAGCTACTATGGGAAATTGAATTTCTCTTAATCGAAGATCTTGAGGGTAGGATAGAATGAATGGTGTCTTCCATTTATTTTAACCTGCTCTTTTTTGTTGAGTATGGTATAATGCTCTTATCCATTTAGCAATAAGAAAGTAGTTTATGACTCAAGAAATTGACTTAGAAAAATACCATCAGTTAGCGCTCCAGAAACAAAAGGAGCACCGCAAGGTATTGGCAAATCTGAAAAAGAAGCCCCCTAAAAATCTAGATAAAATAGCCCAAGAGATTCACGATGAAGTCTTTCAAGAAATTGATTGTACCGCCTGCGCCAACTGCTGTAAGACCCTAGGACCCGATTTTAAGGAAGCAGATATCACGCGCATCGCCAAGTATTTCAAGATGAAACTTCCCGCTTTTGAAGCGGAATTTCTTCAAGTCGATGAGGATGGCGATAAGGTTTTTAAATCCATGCCTTGCCCTTTCTTGGGTGGTGATAATCTCTGTTCCATCTACGATGTGCGTCCTAAGGCTTGCCGAGAATTTCCTCATACAGACCGCAAGAAAATCTACCAGATCAACCATCTGACTATCAAGAATACCCTCACTTGCCCAGCAGCCTATTTATTTGTAGAAAAATTAAAGGATCGTTTGTAATGACATATACATTTTTACTTTTTGACCTAGACCACACCTTGTTGGACTTTGATACAGCGGAGGAAGTAGCCTTAACGCAATTTCTCCAAGATCAGGGGGTTCAAGATATTCAAGCCTTTAAGGACTACTACAAACCCATGAACCAAGGTCTCTGGAAGGATTTGGAGCAAAAGAAGATTAGCAAGAAAGACTTGATTAACAGCCGGTTTGCCATTGCCTTTGCCCATTTTGGAAGACAAGTAGATGGTGAAGAAATGGCTTTCCGTTACCAGGACTACATTAGTCAACAGGGACAGACTTTCCCAGGAGCAGAAGACTTGCTAGCTAAGCTAGTAAAAAGAGGTTACCAGCTCTATGGTGCTACCAACGGCGTTACGGCCATTCAGCAAGGGCGCTTGAAGCAATCTGCCATCACCCCTTATTTCAAAGAAATCTTCATCTCTGAACAATTAGGAACTCAAAAACCGGAAGTGGCCTTTTATGAAAAGATCGGTAACTTGATCCCAGGATTTGCCAAGGAGCAAGCACTCATGATTGGAGATTCTTTGACGGCGGACATCGCTGGAGGCAATGCTGCGGGGATTGATACCGTCTGGTACAATCCGAATCATAAAGAAAATACCAGTCCAGCAGTGCCGACTTATGAAGTGGATTCTTATGAGGCGTTATTGGCTCTCTTGCGAAAAGATTAGCCTAGTACTGATACCAGTTGCTTTCAGTTAGAGGTGAAAAGGAATTGACCTGAAAAGAAGGAGATGTAAACGGGGTTAAATGATTAGAAGAAATTTATTTTTTCAATTTCTTATTCGACTAGCTTATATCCTCCTATTAGCTGGTGCAGCTTTCTATTTGTTATGCTTATTGAATGGGATGGATTGGGACCAAGCTACTGTTCAGGAAAGAAATGGGTTTCGAGCGTGGATTATGCTAGGCTGCACGGTTTCTTTCATTCTCATTCGGCAAGTATTCGAATTTGTTCGTCTGATTTGTAAAACAAGCAGAAAAGGCAGAGAGTTTTCGCAGCAATGGAACGAATCAATCTCTTTGCTGGAGATAGAGAAGGAAGCAACATTTAGTGAACCGAGGTTGAAGTTACTAGTATATAAGGGCTATTTGATAACCTATCGCTCTTGTTTCGACTATCTGAGAATAGATGAGGACATTTGGAAAATCCAACTTCAGAAATTTCAAAAGTATAGTTATAGTAGGTACTCTGGTAGAAACAAATCACTTCTTCCTCCTAAGTATTTTCTTGTGTTAAGGGATTTTGACTACAAGGAATACTATCTCGCTATCAGCTATCAGAAAGAGGAGTGGCATCATTTTTGCACCTATCTGATGAAGCAATATCCCTGGATTGAATGTAGCGGTGATGTGGAGGAGCATCAAATATAAGCGTCTCTTTAACAACCTGAATAAGCTTTGTTCAAATTACATTCCATTACAAACTAGCTCTCGGGCTAGTTTTTTGTTATTATGGATAAATGGATATATTTAAACAAATACCATTCAACATCAAGAAATGGGTCGGCTATCTGGTTCGTGCATACTTCATAGGGGTCGCTCTCTTGATTTGTCTTCTCTTTTATTTTACTAATCAGGAAGAAAAGAAAATCCAAGAGCAAATTTCCACTTTTTATCAGGAAGCGGGATTTAAAGGAGACCTACATTTTAAAGCAGCTGAACTCCATGGGATGTCGACCAAATATGCCTATACCTATCAAGAAAGAGTTGAGGGAAAGACGGTTCAGTTTGATTTTCTTTATGCAAGCCTCCTATCCAAAGAAGAAACTGGGAAAAACTATGACACGGCAGGAGAACTGGCTCAACATTACAACAGTTGGTTAGTAGCCCCGTTTTTTGAAAGAGCCTTTACGGAATCTCAAGGATTTCAACAATTAAAGCAAGAGATAAAAGAGCGATTTCATCAACAAGGCCTCGAGGTAAGCGAGGTTCGTCTTAAGTTACCAATCCAAAATCCCGATTTTGAAGATCAATTGGCAAGAGACTTACTGGCTGCTGAAAAAATAGGAGAAACAGATCTTCGAGGGATTCTGACCTTGGATTATGCTACCTACCGCCAAATTAAGGGGTTTTCCTTTACCGTTACAGTAACTTCCCTCGCCAAAGAATTTGAAGGGAAGCACTTGGATGTATCCGGTCTTCCTTCTGGGAACTATGTGATTGAATCGGGTTCCAAAGATGAAGGATCTTATTACTTTGAGATCGATTAAAAAATTTTTAATAGTGTCAAGTTTTTTTCTTGACAGGTCTATAAAATGTGTTATAATAGATCATGTGCTAAATAGCTTGTCTATTTCACCGAAAATTAAAATATAGAAAAGAGACTTATAAAAATGGCAGTTAAAATTCGTTTGACTCGTATGGGTTCTAAGAAAAAACCTTACTACCGTATCAACGTAGCAGATTCACGTTCACCACGTGATGGACGTTTCATCGAAACAGTTGGAACTTACAATCCACTTGTTGAAGAAAACCAAGTTACTTTGAAAGAAGACCGCGTTCTTGCATGGTTGGCTGATGGAGCTCAACCTTCAGATACAGTTCGCAACATCCTTTCAAAAGAAGGTGTCTTGAAGAAATTCCACGATTCTAAATTCTCAAAATAATCATAAAGTAGGTTGATGTATGGATACGATTGAAAATCTTATTATTGCAATTGTGAAACCTTTGATTTCACAACCGGATGCCTTAACCATCAAGATCGAAGATACTCCTGAATTCTTGGAGTACCACCTTGACCTTGATCCTAGCGATGTTGGTCGAGTGATCGGTCGGAAAGGTCGCACCATTTCTGCGATAAGAACGATTGTCTACTCTGTCCCAACTGAAGATAAAAAAGTAAGAATCGTTATTGACGAAAAATAAAAAGGCGGGACATTGTCCCGTTTTTTTTGTTGCAAGGAGAAGGAATGAGAGATTTAACAGTTAGACAACTAGAGGAATACTTACTTGATCATTATCAACAATCTAGAACAGAAGAAGGACTTTTTATCAAACTAGTGGAAGAAGTTGGAGAAGTCGCTGAGGTTTTAAATGGACGTTCAGGTAGAAAAGAAGGTGTCCAAGATTCAAACGAGGTATTGGCAAAGGAGTTGGCAGATATCATTCACTACACAGTGGCAATTGCAGCTATCAACCATATCGACCTAACGAAGACCATTTTTGAAAAAGACAAGAAGGCAGCCATCAAGTATCAGCATGAACAAGATTTGGAAGGCTTTTTAGCAAGAAAGTCCATTTGAGAAAATCTATTGAACGTGATAAAATAAACATAAGAATATTTAGTGAATTATTGTATAGAATGAGTGGTTTTGATATGAACCGATTTGAAGTAACTACAAAGATTGGTTGTCTCTCTGTTACTTATAAAAAGGGAAATAAAATACTAGTTTGTTTAAATGGTGCTGGTTTGATATCAAGTTATGAAAATTTCCTACCAATACTTGAAAAACTTCCTTCCTCAATAGGTTACTTAACGATTGATTTTCCGAATACAGGCAGGAGTCCGATTCATAGTCAAACAGGATTTAATTTGGATAATCTTGTTGAAGCGGTATTCGAAATCCTGAAAGGGTTGGAAATTTCCGATTATATACTTTGTGTTCATAGTTTAAGTGGTGTTTTGGCTTTAAAGTTACTGAGTAAACCAATTAAGTGTCAAGCTTTGATAGCAATTGAACCAACAACAAAAAATATAATGTTTGCTGATTTTTCAAAAAATCCTTATCCAGAAATGGAAGAGCAAATGAGGATGATTGAAGAATGTGGTCCGGAAAATTATTTTAAGGGGCTAACTCAAGTAACATTTGAAGCTGAAACTGAAAGTCTGATTTGGGAATTGATGGAAGAAAAGGGCTTAGAATTGGAAAAGCAAGTTCCTGGATTTCAGATATCTGTAAATATTACTGCTGAAGATTTTGATAGTTTGTCCTTAGCAGATAATATTCCTGTTTTCGTATTTTGTCAGGCGTATAGAGAAAAAGAGTACAGAGATTCAGAATATTGGAATTCTAATACAAAACTCATTCTAGGTGGAAACCACCACTATCTACACTGGTCAGAATCGGAAAAAATTGCAGCTCTTATTAGAGAACTGTAGAGATAAATTAATTAAAAGAGGAATGTAAAGAATAAAATGAATTATTTTAACGTTGGGAAAATTGTCAATACCCAAGGCTTACAAGGAGAGATGCGGGTCTTGTCTGTGACAGACTTTGCGGAAGAGCGCTTTAAAAAAGGAGCTGAATTGGCTCTCTTTGATGAGAAGGATCAGTTCGTCCAAACAGTGACCATTGCTAGCCACCGTAAGCACAAGAACTTCGATATCATCAAGTTTAAGGATATGTACCATATCAATGCCATCGAAAAGTTCAAGGGCTTTAGCCTTAAGGTTGCGGAAGAAGACTTGACGGATTTGGATGAGGGCGAATTCTATTACCATGAGATCATCGGCCTTGATGTTTACGAAAATGACCAACTAATCGGTCAGATCAAGGAAATCCTGCAACCAGGTGCCAATGATGTCTGGGTGGTCAAACGAAAAGGGAAACGTGACCTTCTCTTACCTTATATCCCACCAGTCGTGCTCAATATTGATATTCCTGGGAATCGGGTAGATGTGGATATCTTAGAAGGGTTAGACGATGAAGATTGATATTTTAACCCTTTTCCCAGAGATGTTTTCACCTTTGGAGCACTCGATCGTCGGCAAAGCGCGTGAGAAAGGCCTATTAGAAATCAACTACCATAATTTCCGTGAAAACGCAGAGAAGGCGCGCCATGTGGACGATGAACCCTATGGTGGCGGCCAAGGGATGCTCATACGTGCTCAGCCGATCTTTGATGCCTTTGATGCCATTGAGAAAAAGAATCCGCGCGTGATCTTGCTGGATCCTGCCGGTCGGACCTTTGACCAATCTTACGCAGAAGAGTTGGCTCAGGAAGAAGAATTGATTTTTATCTGTGGCCATTATGAGGGCTACGACGAGCGGATCAAAACCTTGGTAACAGATGAGATTTCTCTGGGAGATTATGTTCTGACGGGCGGTGAACTGGCGGCCATGACCATGATTGATGCGACAGTGCGCTTGATTCCAGAAGTGATCGGAAAAGAGTCCAGCCACCAGGATGATAGTTTTTCGTCGGGTCTCTTAGAATATCCTCAATACACACGGCCTTATGAATACCGAGGGATGACGGTTCCAGATGTCCTCATGAGTGGTCACCATGAAAAGATCCGTCAATGGCGTCTCTATCAGAGTTTGAAAAAGACCTTGGAGCGTCGCCCCGATCTGCTAGAAAACTATGAATTGACAGCAGAAGAAGAGAAGATGTTGGAACAAATTAAACAAGAAGACTAACAGCGACAGCTGTTTTTCTTTTGCCCTAAAATTAGAAAAAATCTTTCCCATTCTACTAGTTATTGGTAACAAAATGTGGTATTCTTATGAAGAGAGAACAGATATGAAAAAGTTTTGGCGGGGATTGCAATGGGTAAAAAAATAGGAAAATCAGTCTTTACAACGGGTGTCGCTGCGACAACCCTCTTTTCAGGTTTGGCTGGACATAAGACGCAAGCGGAGGAGATCACTCAGAAGGATGCTGCTGATCAGCAGTCGACGGATATGACTGGAATGGATACAAGTTTTATGGATGTGAATATCTTAAATGAACAGTTGTTAAAAGCTGAAAAAAGAGTAGAAGACCAACGTTTGCGCTTGAATCAGGCTCAATCTGAATACAATGTAGCCAAGTCTGGTCTTGAAGCTGCTGAAGCGAACTTACAGAATACTGAATCAAGGATTCAAAACTCCAATCAAAGCACTATTGGCAAAACTGAAAATGAAGTTGCGGTTGCTGAAGCAGTTGTTACTTTAGAAGAAGAGAAGGTACGCCAAGCAACAGAAGCCGATCGCCAAGTCCGTTCTGCCATCAAGAATCAAGAGAATAAAATCGCTGCCCAACAATTACTTGTAGATATTGCAGGTAATGAATTGAGAAAAGCCAAACAACCCATCCAGAACGATGAGACAGTATTAGTCAACGCACAACAAAAAGAGGAGCAGGCGCAAAACGAATTAAAAATAGCTCAAGCATTAGTAGTTAATCTGACAGAAACTCATGCCAATGTGCCCCAGGTCTTAAAGCAGGTTTCCACTGAGATTGCTGGCGCACAGGAGAAAATTGAGCGACTAGCCCATCAAATTTCCCTAAAAGAAGTGGAGTTAGAACAGGTACGTGAAGCGGCAATGCTAAGTCCTATCAATCTTCAACAGGCAAGCTATGAGGGTTTGCTTCAAGAGTGGGCCAAGGTGGGTGACCAAGGCGCTGTCGAAGCCTTGTCTCTTTATCGCCGTACGAGTGAAGAGGATCAGCTGGCAGGTGGAAAGGTCACTAGATTAGATAATGTCTTAAAAGCGTTAGAAATCGTAGATACGATTAATCAGTACCGTCGCCAGGCTGGTTTAGAGGAGCTCTTGGTGGCTCCTTATCAACTACCTGCTAGTCAACTTCAAACAGAGTATTATGTAAACCATCGAAAAGCCTTGTCCAGTTACCAAGAGAATGAGAATGTTGCTTGGGGCTATCGACCTAGAGAAGCGGTTGCCTTCTGGTATAGTGAAAAAGACCACTATCGTCAATTAGCCAAGCAATTCAATTTACCGACGGCAGAAAGTCAGCTAGATCCTAGACAGATCTTCAGAAAAGTGGGACCGGAGCTATTTGCTAAGGTTGGCCACTATCTCCACATGATGGGGAATCAATACAAGGCCATTTCAGTAGCCTATGATCCAGATTTAGAAGTATCTCAAGCAGCTTTCTTTGAAGAAGGTAGTTCGCTTTATACCAGTGAAGAACTGACCAAGTGGATGAGAAAAGTTGCCAATGCAAGGACGACAAAAGCAGATGTGAAGGCTGTAAAAAATACATTGGAGAGCCTAAAGGTCGAAAAGATTAATCAAGAATCCCGCATCAATATCCTTTCTGGGCATTTATTCGATGTCAAGAATTCTCTTGCAAGTCATGAGCAACTATTGGCGCGTGCACAACGTAACCTTGCTTCAGCGATGAAGAAATGGCAGGCTGCGTCGACAGAAGTTAAGGAAGCGGAAAACTCACTGGCAGTATCACGAGCTCGAATACAAGGTAGTATTAGCCCGAAAGAAGAAGCCTTGAAAAATGTTATTCTAGCATTAGAAGAAGATAAAAAGCAATTAGAAGATTTACAGAATGCAGCGAAAGAAACTGCATCTAAGCTTGAAGGAGCACAAGCCCAACTTCAAATCGCTCAAAAACAATTAACGCAAGCCAAAGGTCACCTAAAACTGTTTACCAATTCATCTGAACTGCTAGTTGATGCCCAAGCCTTAGTGGCTTCCGCAAAAACTGAACTCGAAGAGAAAAAAGTAGAATTTGAAACAGCCTTTGCAAGTTTTATGGCTTACCAAAAAGAAGCTAGTGAGTTTAGGAGTCGGATTGAGAAAATTCAGTCAAATGAGGATGAAAATAAATCTGCAGTAGCAGGAGAGGAAGAAGCTACTGATCAGGCTCAAGTTTCGTTACTGGCATCTACTCAATCAGAAGAACACTTACAAGTCAAAGATGATCTTAAGAAAGCTACTGGAAAAGACGAACACAAAAGTAAAAAGGGATTATCCAAATGGTTCCGAGTGCTTGGGTTTAAAAAAGATGAATAGTTGTTAAAGTGAGAGTGGGACAGAAATCGGTAATTCGATAGAATTCGATTTCGTCGTCCCACCCCCGCACAGTTGAGTAGGGCTGTAAAAACTGATGAAATCAGCGTAGTAGAGCCCACTCAACCACTGCGTCTTGCTTAATAATCCAAAGACAATTGAGAGGCTAGGACTTTTGTCCCAGCCTCTTTTTGTATAATCTAGCAGTTATAAAAATAGGATAAAAACTATACAAGCGAGTAGGTAAAGCAGTTCTTCCAAAACAGTAGTATAATACTATCCTAATGTTTTATCCTTTATAACCCTACCATTCAACCAGAGAATAGTAGGGTAAAAATTATCTGTATAAAGAATGAGTATAGTTCTATGAGTAAAATAAGAAGGTTCTCAAATTATTTGCTATTCAAAACTTTCTATGTTATAATTTTCACAAAGGAAGAAAAAGTGTCGATACAAAATATGCCGTTATTATCAGTTTTTTAGGCAAAAATATGTGGGAACCTGACTGAAGTGTTCATTTTGAAAATAGGCCTTAAAATAAAATAAATATCTCATTCAGGAGCTCTCTTTACCTATATAAACTGGAAGAATGGTTGACTTACACTTATGCATAAGGTTTTTCATCCTTTTTATTTATAATACTATCCTAATGGAGATTATTGATATGGATAAAAAATATAGATATGTAACTCGGGCTATCTTGGCCTCTGCTGTAGCAGTTCCAGTTTTTGCTGCGTCAAACGTTCAGGCTGAAAACTATAACTGGAATACCAGTCGCTATGCCTATAGCTACTATACTCCTAGCTATAGTAATTATGGCTATAATAATTACAACTATCATTATAACTACGGCTATAATAATTATGATTATTACTATGGTTATAACAATTACGGCTATTACTATGGTTACAACAATTATAACTATAATAATTATGATTATAACTACGGCTATAACTACGGTTATAACAACTGGAACAACTACTATGGCTACAACAATCTCACACGTGATGAAAATTACATCTACTGGAATGGCAATCACTACTATCGCATGAGTGATGGAACTTACCGGATCTACCGAAATGGCCAGTGGCAGCCGTTGACCAATCGTAATAACTCTAGAAATAATCTAGCAAACGATCCTCACTACCTTTATGAGAATGGTTACCATTACTATTTATTAGAGAATGGGGATTACTATTACTATCAAAATGGTAAATGGGTATTTGTGAAGAATTCTAGCGAAACAGAAAATCCTGTAACGCCGGATACTCCGACACCTACTCCAACACCAACTCCTACCCCGAATCCAACTCCAACACCGGAGGAACCAAACCCATCTGATAAACCAGAACAACCGGTGGAACCAACGGAACCAACTACACCAGAAGAACCTGGAAACTTGGTCTTCCCTGAAAATCCGCCATTTGTAGGAGCAGATGGTGAATTTGATCCATTCACCCCAACTCCTGAGACCCCAGCTGAGCCGAAGCCAGAAGTGCCGGTTCAACCAGAAGTACCTGGAAATGACGGATTGGTAACAACTGACCAGCCAAGTGAAAACCAAATTCCACCATACGTTGAGACACCAGCAGAAGGATTGGAACACCTTCCTTGGGCGCCAAATGGTCGTGTACCTAAGCTAGTCTACCCACCTGGTAAACCTGGATCAGCTGCTTTGCGTAACGATAAGAACTATTACTTTGATGGGACGACTCATTACTACTATGTTCCATCTGATACAGAGGCTACAGGATATTCAGCATACTGGAAGTGGATTGATGATAAATGGAAACTTCAAGGAATGACAGATCCAAATGACCCTGTCGTCGATCCAAAATTCCACGAAGATGCAAAAGATGACGAGTACGCTTATAGCGATCGTGACTCAAGTGTAAAACTATACTCCACCAATGTAGTAGAAACAGTCAAAGCCGGCCAACCGTTACCGTTCAAAAACGTCGAAGAATTTAAGAAATATGTCATTGAAAAAATGAATCCTAAGTTCATTGACAACGCGGGTTGGGATTGTAAAGTAGAGTGGGAAATTGAAGATCCTGAACTCTTTGAACAATCAAAAGAGAATCCTTGGGCGAAAGACTATGTTTTGATTGCTAACTTGAAGAGTGGTGTAGACGAAAAAGACTACAAAGATGTTGAATTTGGTTATGTGAAATTCGTCTTCCGTGTAGAAGCAACTGACGACACCAACTATATTTCTTTAGATAAGGCCAAAGAAGCATTTGCTAAAATTAATGAACTGAGAAAAGCTCAAGGCTTGAAAGAGTTGACTTGGTCTGATGATATCTACAACAATCTTTCTCTTCCAAAAGCAAACCAAATCTCAAGACAATATGATAGCACTGGATTTGTGGCTCGTCGTGAAGAAGACCCAGCAACTGTAGCAACGAAATGGTTCAACAGTGGCTTGCGTGAATTGTTACTAGATCCAAACGCAACTGAAGGAGCTGTAGCAGCAGTTGTAAATGGAGATGGATACTATTACTGGGCTTATAATTATAAATAATGTCTATTCTGGATAAACATTCCCAGATTGCTTACATGACATAAAAGAAGAGAGTGGGACAGAAATCGGTAATTCGTAAGAATTCGATTTCGTTGTCCCACCTCCGCACAGTTGAGTAGGGCTGTAAAAGCTGATGAAATCAGCGTAGTAGAGCCCACTCAACCACTGCGTCTTGCTCGATAATCCAAAGACAATTGAGAGGCTAGGACTTTTGTCCCAGCCTCATTTTTGTTCTGTCAGAAACTGATGCAGAGTTTAAGGGGGGATGGAGGAATTGTTCAAGCGTTAAGTAGCTAGATTTAAAGAGAGAATGATGTCTGATTTTGAAGAAAGTGATAGAAAATGAAAGAAAATGATATTTAGTGCTTGACTTTGAAAGATAAGAGAGTATAATAGTCCTTGTAATCGTTTCCGAAAGGAGGTTATATGTTAAAATCTGAACGAAAACATATCATTTTAGAAAAGGTTATCAAAGAGCGAATCGTCTCTATTGAGGATTTGGTTCAAGAGTTAAACTCTTCAGAATCAACGGTTCGGCGCGATTTAGATGAATTAGAAGCTGAGAATAAACTAAGACGGATTCACGGTGGGGCTGAAAGTCTTCATTCCTTGCAAGAAGAAGAAAGCAATATAGATAAAGCAATCAAAAACGTGCAAGAAAAATCTGCTATTGCAAAGAAAGCAGCAGAATTGATCAAAGATTTTGAAGTTGTCTTTATTGATGCAGGAACCACCAATGAATTATTAGTCCATGAATTGGCCAATCCAACCGTTACAGTTGTGACCAATTCCATTCACCATGCAGCGAGTTTAGTGGAGAGAGATATTCCGACGGTCATCATCGGAGGAATGGTCAAAACTTCGACTGACGCTAGCATCGGAGGGATGGCCTTGAATCAAATCGGTCAGTTAAGTTTCGATCGAGCTTTCATTGGGATGAATGGCGTCGACATAGAGTCGTACAGCACACCGGATCTTGAAGAAGGAGCCGTCAAACGGGCCATTTTAGAGAATGCAAAGAATACTTACATTCTTCTAGACTCGTCAAAACTTGGGCGGACATCTTTTGTTAAGGTAGCTCCGGTGAAGAGAGCAACCATCATTACCAATGCTTCAGATACGGAGATCCTTTCTAAATTAAAAGAAAAAACGGAGGTTATTGAGGTTTGATTTATACAGTTACATTAAATCCAGCGATTGATTACATCGTCCGTCTCGATCATGTAGAGACAGGAGCGGTCAATCGGATGGCTTCGGAAGATAAATTCGCCGGTGGTAAGGGAATCAATGTCAGTCGTGTCTTGAAACGTCTCGATATCGAGAACACAGCGACTGGATTTATCGGTGGCTTCACTGGACGCTTCATCGAAGACGTACTGACTAGCGAAGCTATTTCAACCAACTTTGTGACAGTGGACCAAGATACACGGATCAATGTCAAGATCAAGGCCGATGAGGAAACAGAAATCAATGGGAATGGCCCAGAAGTAACAGAAGCGCAGTTGCAAGAATTGCTCAGTATCCTCTCAAGCTTAACAGCAGATGATGTGGTAGTTTTTGCAGGATCTGCCCCATCTTCACTTGGAAATGTCATTTACAAAGAATTAATCGCAGCAACACGTGCGACAGGTGCGCAAGTGGTTTGTGATTTTGAAGGGCAAACCTTGATTGATTCCTTGGAGTTCAATCCCCAATTGGTCAAACCAAACAACCATGAATTGGGAGATATCTTTGGAGTTACCTTAACGGAATTGCCAGAAATTGAACGCTATGCCAAAGAAATCTTGGCCAAAGGAGCACAAAACGTCATTATTTCCATGGCGGGTGATGGTGCTCTCCTTGTCAGTCCAAGTGGCACTTACTTCGCAAAACCAATCAAGGGTCAAGTGAAGAATTCTGTCGGCGCTGGAGATTCCATGGTGGCAGGTTTCACTGGGAAGCTTGCAACGACGGGAGATGTCATCGAAGCCTTCAAATGGGGCGTGGCTTGTGGCACAGCAACCACCTTCTCAGATGATTTGGCGACAGCTGACTATATTAAAGAAACTTATGAAAAAGTAGAGGTAGAAAAACTATGAAAATTCAAGACGTTTTAAATAAAAACGTGATGTTGTTTGACCTTCAGGCAACAGATAAAGAGGGTGTAATCAATGAAATGGTCCAATCGCTCCTTGACAATGGTGTGGTGACAGATTTTGACACCTTCAAGGCTGGAATCATGAACCGTGAAGCACAAACTTCAACTGGTTTGGGTGACGGAATTGCTATGCCCCACAGCAAAAATGAAGCTGTCAAAGAAGCAACGGTCTTGTTTGCAAAATCAAACAGGGGTGTTGACTATGCATCGCTTGATGGACAACCAACAGACTTGTTCTTCATGATCGCAGCTCCAGAAGGAGCAAACGACACTCACTTGGCAGCCCTTGCTGAATTGTCTAAGTACTTGATGAAACCAGGATTTGCGGACAAACTTCGCCAAGCTAGCACTCCTGATCAAGTAATCGCAGCCTTTGATGCAGAAGAGCAAGAAGCTGCAGCTGAAGAAGCGAAAAAAGCAGAAGCGGTCAAAGAAGCAGCTTCATCTGACAAACCTCTCATCGTTGCCGTTACAGCATGTACAACAGGTATCGCCCACACTTACATGGCAGAAGAAGCCCTCATCAAAAAAGGGGAAGAAATGGGTGTTACAGTCCGCGTTGAAACAAACGGTGCATCAGGTGTCGGCAACCGCTTGACAGCTGAAGAAATCGCAAAAGCTGAAGGGGTCATCATTGCTGCAGATAAGGCAGTTGAAACCGCTCGTTTCGATGGCAAAAAATTGATCTCTAAACCAGTCGCAGCTGGTATCCGTCAGACAGAAGAATTGATCCAAACCATCTTGGATGGCAAAGCAGAAGTCTTCCACGCTGAAAATGCTGCACAAGCTAGCGTAAGCCAAGAAAAATTGAGCTTGGGTGGAGCCTTCTACAAACACTTGATGAGTGGGGTTTCTCAAATGCTTCCATTCGTTATCGGTGGTGGTATCTTGATCGCCCTTGCCTTCTTGATCGACCAAATTCTTGGGGTGCCTCAAGATCAATTGTCTCAACTTGGTTCATACCATGAATTAGCAGCTCAATTCAAAACAATCGGTGGTGCAGCCTTTGGCTTCATGCTTCCTGTACTTGCAGGTTACATCGGATTCTCAATCGCTGAAAAACCTGGTTTTGTAGCAGGGTTTATCGCTGGATCTATTGCTAGCTCAGGATCAGCATTTGGTAATATTGCCTACGGCGCTGCTAAAGGTGAGTTGCCAGGAGCAGTATCATCTGGTTTCCTTGGTGCCTTAGTTGGTGGTTTCCTTGCAGGTGGAGTGATTCTTGTTCTTCGTAAAGCTCTTGCAGGTCTTCCACGTTCTCTTGATGGTATCCGTTCAATCCTTCTCTTGCCATTACTTGGTGTTGGTTTGACAGGATTCTTGATGTTCCTCATCAATATTCCAATGGCTGCTATCAATACTGGTCTTAACGACTTCCTTTCAAGCTTGTCAGGTAGCTCAGCTGTCCTTCTTGGACTTCTCGTCGGCGGTATGATGGCTGTCGATATGGGTGGGCCAGTTAACAAAGCTGCTTATGTCTTCGCTACAGGTACACTTGCTGAATCTGTTGCTTCAGGTGGTTCTATTGTTATGGCAGCCGTTATGGCAGCTGGTATGGTTCCTCCCTTGGCAGTATTCGTGGCAACAGTTTTGTTCAAAGATAAATTCACACAAGAAGAACGCGATTCTGGTTTGACAAACATCGTTATGGGTCTTTCCTTCATCACAGAAGGTGCCATTCCATTCGGTGCAGCTGACCCAGCTCGTGCCATCCCTAGCTTCATTGCAGGTTCAGCCTTGACAGGTGCCCTTGTTGGTCTTGCAGGCTTGAAACTCATGGCTCCTCACGGAGGAATCTTCGTTATCGCCCTTACTTCAAATCCACTTCTTTACATCTTGTTCGTATTGATCGGTGCGGTTGTAAGTGGTATCTTGTTCGGATTGCTTCGCAAACCTAAAAACTAACCATGATTAAAAGGTTGGGATTTTCCCAGCCTTTTTTCTTCTCTCACTGAGAGAAAACAGTGTGAAAAGACATGGTTCTGCAATAGAATCTTGTTTTAATTTATGGTATAATTTTCATAACGCTTATTTTTAGGAGAACAAGTATGGATATCCAACGTGAAAAAGAATTCGTCAGCCAGTATCATTATGATGCTCGTAACTTTGAATGGGAAAAAGAAAATGGAACTCCCGAGACAAAAGTAGACGTCAACTTTCAATTGATTCAACGCGATACAGAGTTAAAGACAACCTCTTTAATCGTTATTTTGACCTATATGATTGTCTTTGATGGCTTTGTCATCAGCGGAACCATTACCCAAATCAACCACATTCACAATCGTTTGGTCAGCGAGCCAAGTGAGTTTAGCAAAGAAGAAGTGGAAGAACTAGCTCGTCCTTGCTTGAATATGCTGAATCGTTTGACCTATGAGGTAACTGAAATCGCCCTCGATTTACCAGGGATTAATTTGGAGTTTTAATGCATGAAATTAGCAGTCATCACAGATTCTTCTGCCTATCTATCAGATGAATCAAGAGGACACGATAATTTATTTGTCCTAGATATTCCAGTTGTCATTGATGGAGTATCTTACGTAGAAGGTAAAAATCTGACGGCAGAAGAGTTCTATCAAAAGATGGAAGCTTCTTCTGAACTTCCGAAAACGAGCCAACCTAGTATCGCGGAATTAGAAGAACTCTTACCGCAACTAGAGGCTAAAGGCTATACACATGTTTTAGGGATTTTCCTTTCTTCTGGTATTTCTGGTTTCTATCAGAATATCCAGTATATGAAAGATGAATTCCCAAATCTTACGATAGCTTTTCCAGATTCTAAGATTACCAGCGCCCCTCTTGGGTGGATGGCTGAAGAAGCCGTTAAATGGGCTGATGAAGGCCGTTCTTTTGATGAAATTCTAGCCAACATCCAGACACAAATCGATGGGACTTCTGCTTACATCATGGTTGATGATCTCAATCACTTGGTTAAAGGGGGTCGTCTCTCCAATGGAGCGGCGATTCTAGGGAATCTCCTCAGCATCAAGCCCATCCTCTATTTTAACGAGGAAGGTGTGATCGAGGTATACGAGAAAGTCCGTACTGAGAAAAAAGCCATCAAACGCTTAGCTGAGATTGTCAAAGAAGGAACTGCAGATAAAGACTATCAGATCATTATCATCCATGGGAATGCACTAGATAAAGCAGAAACGCTTCGCGATATTCTTCATCAAGACGGTTTTGCTGGTGAGATTCCATTTGCGACCTTTGGCAGTGTCATTGGTACGCACTTAGGAAATCACAGTGTTGCTATCAGTTTTGTACCGAAAGTATAAGGAGAAAACATGCCAATTAAAGTAGTGATTGCAGGTTTTAAAGGGAGAATGGGCCAAGCGGCTTATCACATGGTGTTAGAAGACCCCGAGCTTGAACTAGTTGGCTTGATTGATCCCCATGCGTCTGAAAACGAGCTGGCAGGTGTTCCAGTCTTTCAAGAAAAAGAAGGGGTTTTGTCGCTGGATGCGGATGTGTGGATTGACTTCACCATCCCTAAAGTGGCGTATGAACATACCCGCTTTGCTTTGGAGCATGGACTAGCGCCTGTTGTTGGGACTACTGGATTTACAACAGAAGAAATCACTGACTTGATTGAATTGTCTCGTGAGAAGAATCTTGGAGGCCTCATCGCGCCAAACTTTGCTGTAGGAGCCGTCTTGCTCATGCAATTTGCAGTGCAGGCAGCTAAGTATTTCCCGAATGTAGAGATCATCGAGTTGCATCATGATAAGAAGAAGGATGCACCGAGTGGGACTGCTGTGAAGACAGCTGAGCTGATCAGCCAGGTCCGTCAACCACAAGAGCAGGGAGCGCCAGATGAAGAAGAGAGTCTTCCAGGTGCTCGCGGTGCCAACTACCAAGGCATGCACATCCATTCGGTTCGCTTGCCTGGTCTGGTAGCCCATCAAGAAGTGATTTTCGGTAGTCAAGGAGAAGGATTGACCTTACGCCACGATTCCTACGATCGGGTGTCCTTCATGACAGGGGTCAATCTAGGAGTAAAAGAAGTGGTCAAGCGTCATGAGCTTGTCTATGGTTTAGAACATCTATTATGAGATTAAAAAAACTGCCTTCTGAATTTCAGGAGGCTTTGCCAATATTAGAAAAGATTCGAAAAGCTGGATATGAAGCTTATTTTGTCGGGGGCTCTGTACGGGATGCCATTTTAGGTCGTCCCATCCACGATGTCGATATTGCTTCCTCCTCTTACCCAGAAGAGACCAAGGCGATTTTTGAGCGAACCATTGATGTTGGGATTGAACACGGGACGGTTCTGGTTCTTGAAAATCATCAAGAATATGAAATTACCACTTTTCGAACAGAGGATGTCTACGTCGATTTTCGCAGACCAAGTGCGGTTAATTTTGTCCGTTCCTTGGAGGAAGATCTCAAGCGCCGCGATTTCACCGTCAATGCCTTTGCCTTGAGTGAAGAAGGGGAAATCATTGATCTCTTCAACGGCATGGAAGATTTGGAGAATCGGGTTTTACGGGCTGTAGGTGTAGCGACAGAACGCTTTAACGAAGATGCCCTTCGGATCATGCGTGGTTTTCGCTTTCAGGCCAGTCTTGGTTTTGATCTAGAAGAAGCAACCTTTAAGGCCATGACAGATTGCGCTCCCTTGCTGGAGAAAATCTCTGTTGAGCGAGTCTTTATTGAGTTGGATAAGCTCCTCTTAGCTCCTTTTTGGCGCAAGGGCTTAGAAGGTGTGATTGCTAGCAAAAGCTATCAGTACCTTCCTCTCTTACAAAATAGCCAATCGTCACTAGAGAAACTATTCCAGCTGTCCATGGATTATACCTTTACGAGTTCTGAGCAAGCTTGGGCTGCTTTACTCTTGACCCTAGACGAGAATAAGGTCTCTGCTTTCTTCAAGAAATGGAAAACCTCTCGTGACTTCGCTAAGAAGGTGGAGCAGTTGGTTGAAATCTACCGGTTGCGTGAAAAGGCTAGTTTAAATCGTCGGGATGTCTATCGCTATGACCGTAGTCTTCTCTTGTCAGCGGAAGAACTGCGTCAGGGTCATGGATTGCCTGTAGATTTCCAAGTCATCGAAGAATTGTATGATTTTCTAGCTATCCATGATAAGCACGAAATCGTGGTCAACGGTGGGATGTTGATGAAGGAATACGGCTTAAAACCAGGTCCAAGTTTAGGACAAGTGCTTTCTGCCATTGAGTGGGCCATTGTAGATGGTGAATTAGAGAATGACAAACAAGCGATTGGTGATTTTTTGAGCAGTTATCTTGAAGCCAAGAAGGGAGAAGCATGAGCGATTTTATTGTTGAAAAACTAACCAAGTCTGTCGGGGATAAGACGGTCTTTAAAGATATTTCTTTTATCATTCATGAGCTGGATCGAATTGGACTAATCGGGGTTAATGGGACAGGGAAAACGACTCTCTTAGATGTTTTGTCGGGTCGTGCAGGCTATGACGGAGATCGTTCCCCTTTTTCTGCAAAAAATGACTATAAGATTGGTTATCTAACCCAAGAACCTCAATTTGATGATAATAAGACGGTCCTTGATACAGTCTTGTCAGAAGATGTGAAAGAGCTCCAATTGATTCGCCAGTATGAATTGTTGACGAGCCAGTACGATGAGAGTCAGCAAGCGAAACTAGAAAAAGTCATGGCGGAGATGGACTCTCTCAATGCTTGGGAAATCGAAAGCCAGGTCAAAACAGTACTGACCAAGCTGGGGATTCAGGATTTATCTGCTAAGGTTGGTAGCTTGTCTGGTGGCCTGCGTCGCCGTGTCCAGCTAGCACAGGTTCTCTTGGCAGACCATGATTTGTTGCTGTTAGATGAGCCGACCAACCATTTGGATATTGATACCATCGAATGGTTGACCAATTTCTTGAAGAACTCTAAGAAAACCGTACTTTTCATCACCCATGACCGTTATTTCTTGGACAATATTTCAACTCGTATTTTCGAATTGGATCGTGGCGGTCTAATCGAATACCAAGGAAATTATCAGGATTATGTCCGCTTAAAAGCTGAGCAGGACGAACGGGACGCGGCTCTTCTTCACAAGAAGCAGCAGCTCTATAAGCAAGAATTAACCTGGATGCGTCGCCAACCGCAGGCGCGTGCTACTAAGCAACAGGCGCGGATCAATCGTTTCCACGACCTCAAAAAGGACCTATCTCACCAGACGACGGAAACAGATCTAGAAATGTCCTTTGAAACCAGTCGAATCGGTAAGAAAGTCATCGAATTTCAAGATGTCGATTTCGCCTATGATCAAGGACCGATTCTGCAGCGGTTTAATCTATTGGTTCAAAACAAAGATCGGATTGGTATTGTAGGAGATAATGGAGTTGGGAAGTCAACCTTGCTCAACCTCATTGCTGGGAAACTTCAACCAACTGCTGGGAAGGTCATTATTGGAGAAACGGTAAGGATTGCCTACTTCTCGCAACAGATAGAAGGCTTGGACGATAGCAAGCGGATGATCAACTTTCTGCAGGAAGTGGCGGAAGAAGTCAAGACCAGCGCAGGATCTACCTCAATCGCTGAATTGCTGGAGCAGTTTCTCTTCCCTCGTTCGACCCACGGCACCTTGATTGAGAAACTATCCGGTGGTGAGAAGAAACGCTTGTATCTCTTGAAGCTCCTCATTGAAAAACCAAATGTCTTGCTCTTGGATGAGCCTACCAATGATTTGGATATCGCGACCTTGACAGTGTTAGAGAACTTCCTCCAAGGCTTTGGTGGACCAGTCATCACCGTTAGCCACGATCGCTATTTCCTAGACAAGGTTGCTTCTAAGATTCTAGCTTTTGAAAATGGTAGCATTCGTGAGTTTTTCGGCAACTATACCGACTATCTAGATGAGAAGAAGTTTGAGCTAGAAATGGTTGCCGAAAGCAGCAAGCCTGAAAAAGAAAAGGTAGTCAAAGTTCGAGAAGAAAAGAAACGGATGAGCTACCAGGAAAAGCAGGAGTGGGCGGCCATTGAAAGTGAGATTGAAGAGATCGAAAACAAGATTGCAACCATCGAGGCTGAAATGAATGAGAATGGTTCTGACTTTGGTAAGTTGGCCAGTCTCCAGCGTCAGATGGATGAAGAAAACGAGCGGCTCTTAGCCAAGTACGAACGGTATGAGTACTTGAGTGAGTTGGCAGAAAACTAAAGGAGGAAGGATGCACCATATTAGTAAATACAGTCTTTTGCTGTCATCATTTTTATTTTGTGGCATTGGTTTTGTTCTCTTTGTAAATCCAATTGAAAAAATTGCCACCTTTAGTTGGTTGATTTCTCTGGGCTTTTTCTTGATTTCAGTTTCGCGCTTATCACGTTACTACCGTTTACGAACCCAAGCGACCTTGTCGGATCCCTATTTATTTCAAAGTGTGGTCTCGCTAGTCTTTGCAGTCTATCTCTTACTATATGGCTACAAGACCTTGCCAATTGTCTTTCCAATCACACTCGGTATTTGGCTCTTGTATAAGTCTGCCTTGAGTTTAAAAAAGGCCCATTACCTATCCAAACGATCAGAAGAATTATCCAAGAAGTTCACTTTTTGGGGACTGATTGAGCTGTTTATAGGTTTATTTCTCATTGTCAGTCCTTTGTCCATCAGTATCTTCTTGTTACATATTTTGGGCTTGTTCTTCTTCGTGATTGGGGTCCAATCTTTGAGGCTCTTTTTAAAACTTCATAACGAGGAGTAAAGAACTCCTGTCTGTGTTTTTGCAGACAGGTTCTTTTTTGTAAATGAAATTGAGAGAATTCTTGAAAAACAATTGAAACCCTTTTCACATTTTGGTATACTAGTGTCAAGAGAATAGGAACAAAGGAGTGTAAAATGTCCAAAAAAATTATTGGTATTGACTTAGGTGGAACATCTGTCAAATTTGCAATTTTGACGCAAGAAGGAGAGATTCAAGAGAAGTGGTCTATCAAGACCAACATTCTTGACGAAGGAAGCCATATCGTTCCTGATATCATCGCTTCCATCAAACACCGCTTGGAATTGTTGAACTTATCCGCAGAAGATTTTATTGGAATCGGTATGGGATCTCCTGGTGCAGTGGATCGCTTCGAAGGAACTGTCGTTGGTGCTTATAACCTCAACTGGAAAACTGTACAGCCTATCAAGAAAGATATCGAGTCTGCCTTGGGAATTCCTTTCTTCATCGATAATGATGCCAACGTTGCTGCCCTTGGTGAACGTTGGAAAGGGGCTGGTGAAAACCAACCAGATGTCGTTTTCATGACACTTGGAACTGGTGTTGGCGGCGGTATCGTAGCAGAAGGAAAACTCTTGCACGGTGCTGGTGGTGTTGCTGGTGAACTTGGCCATATCACAGTTGATTTCGATCGTCCATTTGATTGTACCTGTGGTAAGAAAGGTTGCTTGGAAACAGTAGCTTCAGCGACTGGTATTGTCAATTTGACCCGCCGTTATGCTGATGAATACGCAGGAGATGCGACCTTGAAACGTCTTATTGATGATGGCGAAGAAGTTACAGCTAAGACAGTCTTTGATCTTGCTAAAGATGGAGATGAGTTGGCTTTGATTGTCTACCGTCATTTCTCTCAATACCTTGGTATTGCTTGTGCCAACATCGCTAGTGTCTTGAACCCTGCGAACATTGTCATCGGTGGTGGTGTATCAGCAGCAGGCCAATTCCTCTTGGATGGGGTTCAAAAGGTTTTTGATGAAAATACCTTCCCACAAGTCCGTACGTCAACCCAATTGGTGCTTGCTAATCTTGGAAATGATGCAGGAGTTATTGGAGCTGCATCACTTGTCCTACAATAGAATTTATTTGAAAGAGATCCAAATCGTATCATTTGGATCTCTTTTCTTATATCCTGTGTTATAATGTAGGTATTACAGTATTTAAGGAGATTGAATGACAAAAGCAGATATCCTTTTTAAAGAAAATATTCGAAAAATTATGGAAGAAGGCGTCTGGTCTGAGCAAGCTCGACCCAAGTATAAGGATGGCACAACTGCCAATTCCAAGTACATCACAGGTGCTTTTATGGAGTTTGATCTTGCCAAGGGCGAGTTCCCTATTACGACCCTTCGTCCTATCGCCATCAAGTCAGCCATCAAGGAAATGCTCTGGATCTACCAGGACCAGTCCAATAGTCTGGAACTCCTAAATGACAAGTACCAAGTTCATTACTGGAATGACTGGGAAGTAGGAGATACAGGAACAATTGGAGAGCGCTATGGTGCTGTCGTTAAAAAGCACGACATCATCAACAAGATTCTCAAACAGCTGGAAGCCAATCCCTGGAATCGTCGCAATATCATTTCTCTATGGGACTACCAAGCCTTTGAGGAGAGCGCAGGACTCTTACCTTGTGCTTTTCAAACCATGTTTGATGTGCGCCGTATAGATGGAGAAATCTATCTGGATGCGACCTTGACCCAACGTTCGAATGACATGTTGGTAGCACACCATATCAATGCCATGCAGTATGTAGCGCTTCAAATGATGATTGCCAAGCACTTTGGCTGGAAGGTTGGCAAGTTCTTTTACTTTATTAACAACCTCCACATCTATGATAACCAATTCGAACAGGCAGAAGAATTACTTCGGCGCGAGCCATCTGATTGCCAGCCTCGTTTGGTATTGAACGTACCAGATGGCACCAATTTCTTTGAGATTAAAGCCGAGGACTTTGTTTTGGAAGATTATGATCCAGTCAAACCTCAATTGAAGTTTGATTTGGCAATTTAGAAATGCAACTTACAAACACAATGTATATAGGAAGAAAGTTATGATTTTTTCATAAAAATGAATTCTACTTCCTATTTTTTAAATCTACCGGTTAGTAATATCATCAAAAATTTAAAAAATGATTAGTTTTTTGAGTCATTTCGCTTTGATATTTTAAATTAATCTGATAGAATATATAAGGTTTAAAATATAGGCCAATAAATTAGCTTATTAATTGTTAAAAATTATGGAGGAAAATATGGGTAAAGATTTATTTAATGATCGCATTAGCAGATTTTCGATTCGTAAATTGAATGTCGGAGTTTGCTCTGTCCTTTTAGGAACACTCGTTATGGTTGGTACAGCGTCTAGCGTAGCAGCCGAAGAAAACGCAGAGAGCCAAGCAACTGTTGCTACAACAACAGAAGAAGCAACTCAACCTGCTACAACAACAGAAGCTGCTGCTTCTACGACAACTGAAGCACCCACTACAACAAGTGAAGCTTCAACTTCAGCTACTACTTACAAAGCTGAAGCGCCAGTAACTGCTGCAGGTGCAACACCAGCAACAACTACTGAACCAAAAACTGTGGCTACTGAAGATAAAGCAGCTGTAGCAAGTCCTGTGGCAACAGAAGCTTCAACAAACCCTAACAACAAGGGAACAGAAGCAACTGCAACAGATAAGAAAGAAGAAGTGGCTGCAGGTGTCGCAGCTCCAGCTACTGAAACTCCTGCTGTAACAGCAGAAACTTCTGGCAAACGCCGTACTCGTCGTGCTCTCGGTGACGCAAATGATCCAAGCTTGATTGGGGATGACGTTGAGGACGCAACTTCAACTCCAAAGGTTGAAAAACCAGGCTTTACAACAGATCTTGATGCCAAATCTATGACTAGCCAGATTACTTGGTTGGACTTTGGAGATGTAGCCAACTGGACAGGGGCAAAAACAGTCCTCGTTCCTAAAAATGACCAATTTCCTGATAAAGATTTAGAAGAAAAATTAGCTCTTCAAGTTGGCGCTACCTATACCAAGGAAATCATGCCTGGCTATGTAGTCACTGTAAAAGTCAAATCCTTGAAACCTTTCCAAGCGACTGAAATCTATAAAAAGCGTATGGAAGACCAAGGGGCTACAGAAGCTGAAAAAGCAACCTATGATCCAAATGCAAAAAATGGCTATGTAAAGGGTGTTACTTCAACAGGGGCTAAAAAAGCTTTTAATGATGGCGAAGAAGCCGACGTTGTCGCTGATGCTCAAAATAATTGGACTGAAATTAGACTTGAAAACGTTGATACGAAAACCAAGAAGACTACCATGAGTTCAGCTATGAATGGTGGGAATATTGGAGTTCAGTTTGAAATCTCTGCAACCTTCCGTGGCAAGACAGTTAAGCCAGCTGTTGTCATGGCTGATGGCGAGTCTGCCAACCCTGGTGAATTTGTTATGTTCACTACCAACGGACAAGGTTGGCAGCACATTGGGGAATGGAAGAAATTTACCAGACCATCCACCTCTGAAACTTACGTTCCGCAAGATACAGATAACCTTTTGGGGCCTAAACCTAAATATAATAACATTAACCTAAGACAACTTCGTAATTCTGATCAAGTTGGACCAGATAAGAAACCAGTAGCTTGGAAATATTTCGGAAATCCTGACCAAGTAACTGGTGGTCTTGGGACTGGCGTCTTTGGACCAAACATTTCTGCAGGTAATTATACTGTTCCACTCGTGATGACACGTGGTGCCTCTGAAGTTGGACTTTACATCGCTTCGGCTGGTAAACAGTCTGCTATGCTAGGATTCTTCCCACTTGATGAAGGGGATGCTCCTGAGTCATATGGTAAGGCAGTTCATACCATTGCAACCGTAGACGGTGTTACTGGAGCTAAAGTAAATCAACCGTATCTTGGTAACGTGAGTCCTGATATGGATGAAAACACGACTCTTGACTGGTTCGGTGATGATAAGGCAACTACGGCCGATGAAGGAATTGACCAATTACTTCCAGATGAACTCAAAGGGACAACCAATGAGATGATCAAGATGGATCGTACACGCCCAGGTAACTACAAAATGTCAGTTCAAGCCCATTTGGATGGAGCTTCAGAAGCTTATATCTATGGTTGGGTAGACTTTAACCAAAACGGTACCTTTGATGAAGATGAACGCTCTAATCTTGCAACAGTGACCCAAGATGGTACAGTCGAGTTGACCTTTGCAAACAGCAAGACTTACATCGATCCTAGCGTCAACGAGCTTGGTGCTCGTGTCCGTATTGCTAAGAAAGCTACTGAGATTGAAAACCCAACGGGTATGGCCTTCTCAGGTGAAGTAGAAGACTTCAAGACTCAAATCACCCACCCACCAAAAGGGGAATTCAAGGAAACTTCTGGTCCTCAAGCTACCAAACAAACAGCGACTGTAACCTTTACAGCACGTGGAGAGCACAAGTATCAACGTAACTCTCAGGCAGTCATCGACGAAACTGTAGAACCATACATCGTTGACAAAGATGGTAACCGTGCAACTCTTGATGCAGAAGGTTACTACGTAGTTCCAGGTCAAGGTAAATACAAGATTACTGCCAATGGTAAAGACGTAGACGTTGAATTTATCCCAGAAGATAACTTCCTAGGAACTGCAGATGGTATCTCTATCCGTCGTGTAGATAACAATGGTTACGATACGGGTTGGTCATCAAAATTCCCAGATCAAGAACCAAACATTGATGGTCAGTTGAATACTATGGATGGTCAATACGTTCCAACAGTCACTCCGATTGAAATCGAAGGGGTTGACAAGACATCGACTGATATTCAAGGTGCAACTCAAAAAGAAACACCAACCTTTAACACAACTGCTACTAACGCAAAAGGTGACAAGATTGCAGTCACTCCAAGTGCAGAATATCCTGCTAAGTTGGTAGACCCAGCAACTGGTCGTACTACTGATGAGACGTCTGTAACAGTAGCTGGAGAAGGAACATACACGATCAATCCTTCAACAGGTGAAGTAACCTTCACTCCAGAACCAAGCTTTGTAGGAACAGCTAAAGGCATTGAAGTTACATTGTCAGCACCAGTTGGTCGTAATAAAGATGGTAAGGTTCAAGAGGAGTACATTAAGACTGCTACGGCTAAGTACACACCAACAGTTGTAGGAGTAACACCAACAGCAACACCAGCTGAAACAAAAGATATCCAAGGTGCCACTCAAACAGGTAAACCTGAATTCAAGGGTGGTACAGTTGAAGTAAACGGTGTTGAAAAGACTGTTCCAATCAACGAAGATGTTCCAGCAACATTTGACGATGGATCAACAACTAAGACCGTTGAAGGCGTTGGTAAATTTACGGTTGCAGCAGATGGTACAGTAACATTCGTTCCAGAACCAAACTTTGTAGGAACTGCACCAGCGGTGACAGTTGTCCGCGAAGATAAGAATGGAACAAAAGCTTCAGCGACATACACACCAACTGTTGTAGGAGTAACGCCAACAGCAACACCAGCTGAAACAACAGACATCCAAGGTGCAACACAAACAGGTAAACCTGAATTCAAGGGTGGTACAGTTGAAGTTAACGGCGTTGAGAAAACTGTTGAAATCAACGAAGATGTTCCAGCAACATTCGACGATGGTTCAACAACTAAGACTGTTGAAGGTGTTGGTACTTACACAGTAGCAGCAGACGGAACAGTAACCTTCGTTCCAGAAAAATCATTCGTCGGAACTGCACCAGCCGTGACAGTTGTCCGCGAAGATAAGAACGGAACAAAAGCTTCAGCGACATACACACCAACTGTAACTCCTGTAACACCAACGGCTGAAGATGCAACTACAACTGACAAACAAGGTCAAACACAATCCGGTAAACCAACCTTCACACCAGGTAATGAAAATGTCCCAATGGATGATGATACACCTGCAACATTTGAAGATGGATCAACAAGCAAGACAATTCCAGGTGAAGGAACTTACACAGTAGCTCCAGATGGAACTGTTACTTTCGTACCAGAAAAAACATTCACAGGAACAGGTACAGGCGTAACTGTGAAACGTGTTGATAAGAACGGTACACCAGTTACAGCTAAGTACACACCAACTGTAACTCCAGTAACACCAACTGCAACTCCAGCAGAATCAGAAGCACCTCAAGGTGTGGTTCAAACTGGAACTGTAACCTTCACAGAAGGTGACCCAGTTGCACCAATCGACAAGGATACCATTACTCTTCTTGACGAAAATGGCCAACCAGCAGAATCTGTAGTTGCCAAGTCACCAGAAGGTAAAGAAATCGGTACTTTCACAGTCGATAAAGAAACAGGTGTTGTAACCTTCACACCGACTGATAAATCTTACTCAGGTGAAGTCGTTCCAGTTAAGGTTCAAGCTAAAGATGCTAACGGAACAGCTGTAGAAACAACCTACACACCTAAGATTACTCCAGTCGTGCCAACTGCTGAACCTGCAACATCTACAGATATCCAAGGTAAAACACAAACAGGTACACCGACCTTCACTCCTGGTAACCCTGCAATCCCAATGGATGATGATGTGCCAGCAACCTTTGAAGATGGTTCAACTACGAAGACAATTCCAGGTGAAGGAACTTACACAGTTGCTCCAGACGGAACAGTAACCTTCGTACCAGAGAAATCATTCACAGGAACAGGTACAGGCGTAACAGTGAAACGTGTTGATAAGAACGGTACTCCAGTTACTGCAACTTACACACCAACTGTAACACCAGTAACACCAACTGCTGAGCCAGCAACTTCAACTGACAAGCAAGGTCAAACCCAAACAGGAAAACCAACCTTCACAGCTGGTCATGAAAATGTTCCTTTGAACGACGCAGTTCCTGCAACCTTTGAAGATGGTTCAACTACCAAAGAAATTCTTGGTGTTGGTATCTACACAGTAGCAGCTGATGGTACTGTAACCTTCACACCAGACCCACGCTTTGTTGGTGAAGCACCAGCAGTGACAGTCGTTCGTGAAGATATGAACGGAACCAAAGCTTCTGCAACTTACACACCAACTGTAACTCCAATTACTCCAACAGCAGAACCAGCTACATCAGAAGCACCTCAAGGAATTGTTCAAACAGGCAAACCAACCTTCACAGAAGGTGATCCAATTGCACCAATGAACCCTTCAACCTTGAAACTTTATGATGATTCTGGTAACCCAACTGATCAATTGGATGCCTTCTCACCTGCAGGAGATATCATTGGTATCTTCACAGTAGATAAAGAGAAGGGTGAAGTGATCTTCACTCCAACTAACAAAGCTTACTCAGGTGAAGTTCTTCCTGTAGGTGTTCAGATGGAAGATGCAAACGGTACAATTGCTCGTACAACTTACACACCATTCATCACTCCAGTAGTTCCAACAGCAGAACCAGCTACATCAACTGATATCCAAGGTGCTACACAAACAGGTAAACCAAGCTTCACAGAAGGAAACCCTGCAGTACCAATGGACGATGATGTACCTGCAACATTCGTTGATGGCTCAACGACTAAGGTGGTTCCAGGTGAAGGAACTTACACAGTTGCTCCAGACGGAACAGTAACCTTCGTACCAGAGAAATCATTTGTCGGAACTGCCACAGGTATCGTGGTTCAACGCCAAGATAAGAATGGTACAGTTGTGAAAGCAATGTACACACCAACTGTAACTCCTGTGACACCAACTGGTACTCCAGCAGTATCTACTGATGTACAAGGTGCGACTCAAACTGGTAAACCAAGCTTCACAGAAGGTGACAGCCGTGTGCCATTGAACGATGAAGTTCCAGCAACATTTGACGATGGATCAACTACGAAGACAGTTGAAGGTGTTGGTACTTATACTGTAGCCCCAGACGGAACAGTGACATTTGTACCAGAGAAATCATTTGTCGGAACTGCACCAGCAGTGACAGTGGTTCGTGAAGATGTGAACGGAACAAAAGCTTCTGCGACCTACACACCAACTGTAACTCCTGTGACTCCAACAGCTGAGCCAGCAACTTCTACAGACATCCAAGGTCAAACACAATCTGGTAAACCAACCTTCACACCTGGTAACCCAAGTGTACCAATGGATGATGAGGTTCCAGCAACCTTCGAAGATGGATCAACTACTAAAGTTATTCCAGGTGAAGGAACTTACACCGTTTCTCCAGACGGAACAGTAACCTTCGTACCAGAAAAATCATTCACAGGAACAGGTACAGGCGTAACAGTGAAACGTGTTGATAAGAACGGTACTCCAATTACCGCTACTTACACACCAACAGTAACACCAGTTGCTCCAACAGGTGAACCAGTTACATCAATTGGTAAGAAGGGTGCTACTCAAACAGGTAAACCAAGCTTCACAGAAGGTGATAGCCGTGTACCAATGAATGACGAAGTTCCAGCAACCTTTGAAGATGGTTCAACTACGAAGACAATTCCTGGTGTTGGTACTTACACAGTAGCAGCAGACGGAACAGTAACCTTCACTCCAGAACCTGAATTTACAGGAACTGCACCAGCAGTGACAGTAGTTCGTGAAGATGTGAACGGAACAAAAGCTTCTGCAACTTACACACCAACTGTCTTGCCAGTAACAACATTCGTTGACGAAAATGGCAAAGAAATTCCAGGCTTCCCAACTGAAGATGGTGAACAACCTAAGAAAGACATTCCTGGTTATGAGTTCGTGAAGACTGTGGTAGATGCAAATGGTAATACACAACACATCTACAAACAAGTTGTAACACCTGCTCCAGAAACTCCTTCAACTCCAGAAACTAAGGAAGTTGCATTCATCAATCCAACTGATGAAAAAGCAGTTCTTCCTAAGACTGGTACAGAGGAAAGTTCAAAAACTGGTCTTGCAATTCTTAGCGCTTTGACAGGTCTCTCATTATTCGGACTTGCTAAACGCAAAAAAGAAGACTAAGTTCTAGGATTTGTCTCATCAAAACCGCGAGAAATCGCGGTTTTTTTGACGAAAAAAATAGAAAGTTTTGATCGTGGAACCAATAGTTGGAAACTGTCTTTTCAAGAAAAATTTGATAAAATAGGAGTATCAGTGTAAAGGATGTAAGAATGAGTAAGAAAGTAATTGGCATTTGGGCTCAGACAAAGAATGGAGTTATCGGCAAGGATCAGGTCATGCCTTGGCATTTACCAGCTGAATTGCAGCACTTTAAACAAACGACAACGGGCCATGCGATCCTTATGGGGAGAGTTACCTACGAAGGATTAAACAAACGCGTCCTTCCAAATCGGACCAATATCATTCTCTCTAGAGATGACAAGTATGATGTAGAGAATGAAAGGGTCTTGTTAAAAACTTCCGTAGAGGACGTTTTAGACTGGTATAAGGATCAGGATCAGTCGCTCTTTATTATCGGTGGGGAGAAGGTGATTCGCCTGTTCGAGTCTTATCTAGAGGAGCTCTATCAGACTGTGATTGATGCTGAATTGGATGGAGATACCTATTTCCCAGAAGACTTCCATTGGGATCAGTTCCAGTTATTAGACGAGCGGACGATCGAAAAAGACGAAAAAAACCCTTATGACTTTACCATTAGACATTTTGAAAGAAAGGAAGACTAGTTCATGGAACGTAGTATCTTTGGCTTTTTTACAGCCGTTCTATGTGTGATTTGCTTAGTATGTGCTTCCCAGACTCTTCGGAAGAAGCGCTATGGCTTAGCCACCCTCTTCTTATTAAATGCCTTTACCAATCTTGTGAATTCGATTCACGCCTTTTATATGACTTTATTTAAATAAATTACAAACAGACTTTAGAATCGGGAGAAGAAAATGCCTACAAATCAATCAAATGATATGATGGTTTATTGTTCGTTTTGTGGTAAGAACCAAGACGAAGTACAGAAGATTATCGCAGGGAACAACGCCTTTATCTGTAATGAATGTGTTGAGTTAGCTCAAGAAATCATTCGCGAAGAACTAGCTGAGGAAGTCTTGGTAGACCTCTCAGAGGTTCCAAAACCAATCGAACTCCTCAATATCCTTAACCACTATGTTATCGGTCAGGATCGTGCTAAACGAGCCCTCGCAGTAGCGGTATATAATCACTACAAACGGATTAACTTCCACGAAAATCGTGAAGAAGACAATGATGTGGATCTCCAAAAATCAAACATTTTGATGGTGGGACCTACAGGTTCAGGAAAAACTTTCTTGGCTCAAACACTTGCTAAGAGCTTGAACGTGCCATTTGCCATTGCGGATGCGACAGCCTTGACAGAAGCAGGTTATGTCGGAGAAGACGTTGAAAACATCCTTCTGAAGCTCTTGCAAGCAGCTGACTTCAATATTGAACGTGCAGAGCGTGGCATCATCTACGTTGATGAAATCGATAAGATTGCTAAGAAGAGTGAGAACGTCTCTATCACCCGTGATGTGTCTGGTGAAGGGGTACAACAAGCTCTCTTGAAGATCATCGAAGGAACTGTAGCGAGCGTGCCACCTCAAGGCGGACGCAAGCACCCACAACAAGAAATGATCCAAGTTGATACCAAGAATATCCTCTTCATCGTTGGTGGAGCCTTTGATGGGATTGAAGAAATCGTGAAGCAACGTCTAGGTGAGAAGATCATCGGATTTGGTCAAAATAACAAAGCCATCGATGAATCAAGCTCTTATATGCAAGAAATCATTGCAGAAGATATCCAAAAATTCGGCATTATTCCTGAGTTAATCGGTCGTCTTCCAGTTCTTGCTGCATTAGAGCAATTGACAGTGGATGACCTGGTTCGTATTTTGAAAGAACCAAGAAATGCATTGGTGAAACAATACCAAGCTCTCTTATCCTTTGACGACGTTGAATTGGAATTTGATGACGAAGCGCTTGAAGAAATTGCAAGCAAGGCCATCGAACGTAAGACTGGTGCTCGCGGACTACGCTCCATCATCGAAGAAACGATGTTGGATGTGATGTTTGAAGTTCCGAGTCAAGAAGATGTCAAACTGGTTCGAATCACCAAAGAAGCAGTTAACGGAACTGAAAAACCAATTTTAGAAACTGCCTAGAAAGAAATTCTATGAAAGTAAATACTCATAATGCGGATATTCTCTTGAGCGCTACCAATAAAAGCCATTATCCTCAAGATGATATCCCAGAAGTTGCACTTGCCGGTCGATCAAATGTCGGCAAGTCTTCTTTTATTAATACCATGCTGAATCGTAAGAACTTGGCCCGTACATCAGGAAAACCAGGAAAAACACAATTATTGAACTTTTTCAATATCGATGACAAACTTCGTTTTGTCGATGTACCTGGCTATGGATATGCTCGTGTTTCCAAAAAAGAACGCGAGAAATGGGGCAAAATGATTGAAGAATATCTGACATCAAGAGAGAATTTAAGAGCTGTTGTCAGCTTGGTTGATCTTCGTCATGAACCCTCGGCAGATGATGTCCAGATGTACGAGTTTTTGAAATATTACGAAATCCCTGTTATCTTGGTTGCGACCAAAGCCGACAAAATTCCAAGAGGAAAATGGAACAAGCATGAATCCATGATCAAGAAGAAGTTAGATTTTGATAAAACAGATACCTTTATAATCTTCTCATCGGTCAATAAAACTGGAGTAGAAGAAGCTTGGGATGCAATTTTTGACTATAGTTTTTCGGAATAAATCGTATTATTACTAACCTGTTATTTATTTGTTTGATTTATCTCGATATTGTAATTAAAATGTAATATTGAGCTCAACAATTTAATGCTTTTCTGTGCTATAATCATCTTAAAGAGTTTTCATTAAAACATTAGGAGATTATCACATTGAAAAAATTACTAAATAAATCGAAATTGATTGGATCCTTAGTAGCTCTGGTAGCTGCAGGAACAGTTGCGGCAGCCATGAGTGAGCACGTAGGAAACGTTGGAGCTAATGATGAAGCATATTCTCAATATGCAGATCCAACAGAAGCCTTCATCTCACAAATCGGTGAATCTGCTCGCCAACTTGGTCAAGAAAATGACCTGTATGCATCAGTTATGATTGCTCAAGCCATCCTAGAGAGTGGAGCTGGTCAATCTGGTTTGTCATCTTATCCACACTACAACCTTTTTGGTATTAAAGGTAGCTATGCTGGTCAATCAGCAGTGATGCAAACATGGGAAGATGACGGTAATGGAAATGCTTATACTATCAACGATGCTTTCCGTTCATACCCTAGCTACTATGAATCATTGCAAGACTATGTTGCTGTTTTGAAACAAGGTCACTTTGCTGGCGCTTGGAAAAGCAATACAACTAGCTATCAGGATGCAACTGCAGCCTTAACGGGTGTCTATGCTACTGATACAAGTTACTATGCTAAATTGAACCACATCATCGAAACTTACAACCTTACTCAGTATGATTCACCTAGTGTCTATGGTGGCTATGAAGGCACAGTCTACAACCCATATCGCCAACAATACACAACTCAAGAGATCTTGAACTTGGATATCGCTTGGGCAAATCGTTTCTTGTAAGATATGAATTAAATTGAATGATAAACAGGCCATTAAGGTCTGTTTTTTCTTCTCTTCGGGTTAAATCGTTGTTTTATAGAACACAAAATTTTTGCTAATATTTTTTTGAAAACCTTTTCAGGGAGTTGGAACTATGATATAATGAAGAAGTTCACAAATTCAATATATAAGGAGATTCAGATGGGAGAATCAAATTTTGTTCTTAAAGTAGAAGCAGCATGTCAGAAGAAGGAAGAACTATATACAGCTTCTAAAGCTCGGTATGCTGTCCGCTCTATGTTTGCGGGTGCATTTCTAACAATGAGTACAGCAGTTGGGATTGTGGGTGCAGATTTGCTCAATACCTTCTTGCCAGGTTCTGGTCGTTTCTTGTTCCCATTTATTTTTGCCTGGGGATTGGTTTATTTACTATTTTTAAATAGTGAGCTAACGACTTCAAATATGATGTATCTGACAGCTGGTGTTTATCTAAAGAAGATAAATTGGAAGAAAGCTTTAGAGATTCTACTTTATTGTACATTCTTTAATCTAGTTGGCGCCTTGTTCCTCGCATTTCTTTTCAATCAGACAAGTGCTTTTTCTCATTTGAATCCAAAAGGATTCCTTGGCTCGGTTGTAGAGATGAAGCTCCAACGTTCCAATCAATTGATTTTCTTTGAAGGAGTGATTGCTAACATCTTTGTTAACATAGCAATCTTGTCCTACCTTTTCTTTAAAGATGAAACAGCGAAAGTTCTGATGGCTTTGTCAGCTATTTATATGTTTGTTTTCCTTACCAATGAACACATCGCAGCGAACTTTGCTTCTTTCTCATTAGCTACATTTAATTCTATTTCTAAAGATTTGCCTCATTTAGAGTTCTTCAATGTACTTCGTCATTATGCAGTCACTTTTGTAGGTAACTGGGTAGGTGGAGGAGTGATCATGGGCTTAGCCTATGCATGGCTCAATCGTACTAAGACGATCTATAAAGATTAATTATTTTTTAAAAAAAGTTTGCAAAAATACTTGCATTCTTTTTTTTTATGTGATACACTAAATAACGGTTTGAAAAAACTGCCTAAGACAGTAGGGGAGCTCGACTCATAAAGATCCTACCGAGGACAAAACGTATCATGTAAAAGAAGCGTATTGTACTTTCGTGTCTAGGTTTGGGCGCGTTTTTCTTTTGGAAAAATTCCCCAAGCAAAATAATTACGGAGGTGAACACACTAATGAGTGAAGCAATTATTGCTAAGAAAGCGGAACTAGTTGACGTAGTAGCTGAGAAAATGAAAGCTGCTGCATCAATCGTCGTTGTAGACGCTCGTGGTTTGACAGTAGAACAAGATACAGTTCTTCGTCGTGAGCTTCGTGGAAGCGAAGTTGAGTACAAAGTGATCAAAAACTCAATCTTACGTCGTGCAGCTGAAAAAGCTGGTCTTGAAGATCTTGCATCTGTTTTTGTTGGACCATCTGCAGTAGCATTTTCTAACGAAGATGTTATCGCACCAGCGAAAATCTTGAACGACTTTGCTAAAAACGCTGAAGCACTTGAAATCAAAGGTGGTGCAATCGAAGGCGCTGTCGCATCTAAAGAAGAGATTCTTGCTCTTGCAACTCTTCCAAACCGCGAAGGACTTCTTTCTATGCTCCTTTCTGTACTTCAAGCGCCAGTGCGCAACGTTGCTCTTGCAGTCAAAGCGGTTGCAGACAACAAAGAAGACGCAGCTTAATCTTAAGCTACGCAGCGTAGCCTAGCTACAATAAAATAAAAACATAAAATATATAAACTTATTTGGAGGAAATAACAATGGCATTGAACATTGAAAACATTATTGCTGAAATTAAAGAAGCTTCAATCCTTGAATTGAACGACCTTGTAAAAGCTATCGAAGAAGAATTTGGTGTAACTGCAGCTGCTCCTGTAGCTGTTGCTGCAGCTGGTGCTGCTGACGCTGGTGCTGCTAAAGATTCATTCGACGTTGAATTGACATCTGCAGGCGACAAGAAAGTCGGCGTTATCAAAGTTGTACGTGAAATCACTGGTCTTGGTCTTAAAGAAGCTAAAGAACTTGTTGATGGTGCACCTGGCGTTATCAAAGAAGGTGTTGCTACAGCTGAAGCTGAAGAAATCAAAGCTAAATTGGAAGAAGCTGGAGCTTCAGTTACTCTTAAATAATCGAGTTTCCAATCAAAACGAAAACCGAGGTTTAGGCCTCGGTTTTTTTATTCTTTAGGAATTGTAAATAATTATCAAGTTCAAGAATTCTTTATTTAAATTCTCCAATAATCAATATATTGAAAACGTTTTATTTATTTGTTAAAATAGTTTTAATAAGTTAAAAGGAGATTACTTATGAAATATTTTAAACGTCTGGTCTTTATTGCTTTGTTTGCTTTTAGCGCTTTGTTTCTTGTTTCCTGCGCTGGGGCTGGCTCTAGCGATAATGGTGTCTATGTATTTGAACCTACGTCAGAAGAAATCCTAGAAATGGTGGAAAAAGAAACTGGGACAAATAGTGCTGCTAACCTTTTCGTTGATCAACTAAAAATTAAAGTGGAACTTGAAATTAAGGATAATTCAGGAAAAATATCTGCTTCAGTTAGTATGTTTGGTAACAAGCAAGAGAAATCTGTAGATATAAAAGTAGATCAAAAGAACAAAACTTTTTGGTCAGAAGAGGATCCTGAGAAAAAGGTGACATATAAGATCGAAGGAGATGTTTTAACAGTCGAAAATTCTGACCTAGACATTGGAGATGAAAATACGTCAGCATTCTTAAAATACGTAAAATTCAAACGTCAAAAATAAAATATAGAAAGTAGATAGTATAGGGCTATCTACTTTTTTGTCTCTAGAAAATAGGTATTGAACCGATAAAAAGCCTGATTTCTGTTGGATTTATCAAATCGAAACCAAATTCTTTTGGTGAGTGTTAGCTCCACCGTATATTCTTATACTTCTTAAGTTCTTACTCATTTATTATGTTGTTAGACTTCTATTTTTTTGATAAAATAGTATTTATCAACAAAAAAGGAGATTTCTGATGAAATACTTTAAACGTCTTGTCTTTGCTGCTTTGTTGGCAGTTGGTGCGGTTTTCCTTGTAGCTTGTGGTTCTACAACTAGCGACAATGGGAAATATGTCTATAAAGCTGAAAAGGAACAAATTAAAAGCATCCTTAAAGATCAAGGGGCAACTGATGAGCAACTTGAGAAGGTCATTGATCAATTTTCATTGACAATGACAATTGAAATTAAAGATACAAAAGCTAAAATGATTTTCGAAATGAAAGCTCTTGGTGAAAGCAAAGAGAAAACTATTGACCTGAAAGCTGATCAAAAGGCTAAAACTCTTGAAGGCGGTAAAGACAAAGTCAAGTATAAGATTGATGGTGATGTTTTAACTTTGGATGTATCAAAAGCAGATTCTAGTGATTATGAAGTTTTTAATTTCTTCAAAGATGCAAAATTCAAACGTCAAAAATAATCGTATCTAGAGGGGGTAGCGGAGGCTATCCTCTTTTTTATTCTTTGATTTTCTTCTGCTCTTTTCCTTGCTAGCCTAGGGGGGATCTGATATAATAGGGATGACTTGAAGGAGCCAACGTGCTTTGTAAAATAGCTTAAAAAGTGCTTGAGGGTGCTTTTTTATTGTATAGGGAGGAGAAAGGTATGGGATATATTTGGTCCTATTTGAGAAAATATCCAAAATGGTTGTGTTTGAATTTTACAGCAGCCATCTTTTTTGTGATTGTCAATCTCGGTTTGCCAACTGTTCTAGCTCGTATGATTGATGAGGGGATCAATCCGAGAGATATGGAGCGGGTTTATTTTTGGGCTTGGGTTATGTTCGGTGTGATCATCGTCGGGATTCTAGGTCGAATCGTTCTGGCCTATGCCGTTGGGAAGATTACTACAACCATGGTCATGGATATGCGAAATGATCTTTATGAGAAGCTTCAGGAATATTCCCACCATGAGTATGAGAAGATTGGGGTTTCTTCCTTGGTAACGCGGATGACGTCTGATGCCTTCGTCTTGATGCAGTTTTCTGATCAGATGTTGAAGCTTGGCGTCATTACCCCTATCATGATGCTGTCCAGTATTCTGTTGATTTTACAGACGAGTCCATCCCTTGCTTGGATTGTGGCGATTTCGATGCCATTTTTGGCGGTGGTTGTCTGGTATGTAGCTGTTAAGACCAAACCTTTGTCAGAAAAGCAGCAGGAAACCTTGGATAAGCTCAATCAATATGCGCGCGAAAATCTTACAGGACTCCGAGTTATTCGTGCTTTTGCGCGTGAGGAATTCCAAGAGGAAAAGTTTGGCCAAGCCAATGCAGTCTATGCGGACAACTCCAATAAACTCTTTAAACTGACTGGTTTGACAGAGCCACTCTTTGTCCAAATCATCATCGCCATGATTGTAGCTATTGTATGGTTTGCCCTAGATCCTCTAGGGGATGGAAGTTTAGAAATCGGGAATCTTGTCGCCTTTATCGAATACAGTTTCCATGCCTTGCTTTCTTTCCTTTTCTTAGCTAATCTCTTTACCATGTACCCACGGACAGCTGTCTCTAGTCATCGTTTGAAAGAAATTATGGACATGCCGATTTCTATTGATCCAAATGAAAATGGGGTTACAGAGACAGAAACCAAGGGCTATCTGGAATTTGACAATGTTACCTTCGCCTATCCTGGTGAGACAGAGAGTCCAGTCCTTCATAATATTTCCTTTAAAGCTAAGCCGGGGGAGACCATTGCCTTTATCGGATCGACCGGTTCTGGGAAGTCCTCTCTAGTACAGTTGATTCCTCGATTCTATGATGTGACCCTAGGGAAAATCTTAGTGGATGGTGTAGATGTACGTGATTTCAATGTCAAAGCCTTGCGCCATAAGATTGGATTCATCCCACAGAAGGCCTTACTCTTCACGGGGACTATTGCCGAAAACCTTCGTTACGGAAAAGAAGATGCCAGTATTGAGGAGCTAGACAAGGCAGCAGATGTGGCCCAAGCTAAAGAGTTTATCGAAAGCAAGGAAGAGCAGTTTGACACTCATTTAGCAGAAGGGGGAAGCAACCTTTCTGGTGGACAGAAACAACGTCTATCCATTGCGCGTGCAGTTGTTAAAGAGCCGGATATCTATATCTTTGATGATTCCTTCTCTGCTCTTGACTACAAGACAGATGCAACACTGAGAAAACGTCTCAAGGAAGTAACAGGAGATGCGACCGTCTTGATCGTAGCCCAGCGGGTTGGGACCATCATGGATGCGGATCAAATCATCGTCTTGGATCATGGAGAAATCGTCGGTCGTGGAACCCACGAGGAACTCCTGGCAACCAATGAAATCTACAGTGAGATTGCTCGCTCTCAGTTGAATAACCAATCATTAACAGAAGAATAGGAGGGGAAGAAAATGAAAGAAAAACGTTCCAGCTTTGTACGTCTTTGGGGCTATCTAAGAGCTTATCGTTTTGCCGTTATTTTCGCTACACTCCTAAAGATTCTGAGTGTGGTTATGAGTGTCATTGAGCCCTATATTCTTGGACTCGCTATCACAGAATTGACCGCTAACCTGACAGATATGGCTAGAGGAGTAGCGGGAGCTGAGATTAATGCTGGCTATGTTGGCTGGGTCATGATTATCTATCTCTTCCGAGGAGTTTTGTATGAGCTTGGATCTTATTATTCCAACTATTTCATGACCAATGCCGTCCAAAGCATGATCGAGGATATGCGTAATGACCTATCTAAAAAAATCAATCGCATCCCTGTTTCTTACTTTGATCAGCACCAATTTGGAGATCTTCTGGGTCGCTTTACCAGCGATGTCGAGACAGTTTCCAATGCCTTGCAGCAGTCCTTCCTTCAAATTGTGAATGCTATTTTTACCTTAAGCTTGGTCATCGCTATGGTGCTCTATCTCAACCTCACTTTGGGGCTGATCGTGATTTCCTCTATCCCAATCACCTTCTTTGGAGCCCAGTTGATTATGAAGAAATCCCAGCCATACTTTAAAGAGCAAGCAGATGTCCTTGGAGCTTTAAATGGTTTTGTTCAGGAAAACTTGAGTGGCTTCAACGTCTTAAAACTCTATGTACGGGAGGAATCATCGCAAGAAGACTTCCGTGACATTACCCGTCGCCTGCAGCAAGTTGGATTTAAAGCGAATTTTATTTCTGGACTGATGATGCCTATTCTGAATGCAATCTCTGATTTGACCTATCTTTTGGTCGCAGTTATCGGTGCTATTCAAGTTCTTGCAGGTCGTCTGACAGTTGGGAACATGCAGGCTTTTGTCCAATATGTTTGGCAGATCAATCAGCCTATTCAAAACTTGAGCCAGTTAGCTGGAACCTTGCAAAGTGCCAAATCTTCACTAGATCGGGTTTTCCAAGTCCTTGATGAACCAGATGAAGTACTTGGTAAAAATGAAGCTCTGGACAAGGAATTGACTGGACAGGTTAGCTTTAATCATGTGGACTTCCAATACGTGGAAGATAAACCGTTAATCCGTAATTTTAACCTGGAGGTCAAGCCTGGGGAGATGGTGGCCATTGTTGGACCGACAGGTGCAGGAAAAACCACGCTCATCAATCTGCTCATGCGTTTCTACGATGTGACCAAGGGGGCTATTACGGTAGATGGACATGATATCCGTGACCTATCTCGACAAGATTATCGCAAGCAGTTTGGGATGGTTCTTCAGGATGCTTGGCTTTATGAAGGGACCATTAAAGAAAATCTGCGCTTTGGGAACTTGGATGCAACAGACGAAGAGATTGTCGCTGCTGCCAAAGCTGCCAATGTAGACCACTTTATCCGGACGCTTCCGGGGGGCTACAATATGGAGACGAACCAAGAGTCTAGTAATATTTCTTTGGGACAGAAGCAGTTGTTGACTATTGCGCGTGCTCTGCTAGCTGATCCTAAAATTTTGATTTTGGATGAAGCGACATCTTCAGTGGATACTCGTCTGGAACTCTTGATTCAAAAGGCTATGAAGAACTTGATGAAGGGACGGACTAGCTTTGTCATTGCTCACCGCTTGTCTACGATTCAAGAAGCAGACAAGATTTTAGTCCTTAAAGAAGGACAGATCATCGAACAGGGGAATCATGAGTCTCTTTTGGAAGCAAAGGGATTCTATTACGACTTGTACATGAGCCAATTCTCCAAGAAAGAGGAAGCTCAATAAAAACGTCAAAAAAGAGCAGTCGCTCTTTTTTGTTAGGCAAAACACTTCATTTTGTTAGAAGTCGGATTTCTTGAAGGTGGTTGTTTTATTTGCTATAATCGTAGCAGAAATGGAGGCTTTATGCGCTTAACCAGCCAATTAATCACTGAAACGTTCCCAGATTTGGACAAGGTCGAAAGGCTTAACATTGAGGCTTTTCCAGAAGAGGAACGGATTCCTTTATCGGAGTTTTTACGCTATACGGACAATGATGACGCTCACTTTTTCGCTTTTTACAATGAGGAAGAATTTGTCGGATTTGCCTTTGCTATTTCAAATGCCAAGGCCTTTTACGTCAGTTTCTTTGCCATTATGCCTCACTTGCGGAGTCACGGCTATGGTCAAGAAATTATTGAAAAATTAGTTGAATTTTACCAACGGACCATGCTCCTAGAGGTTGAGCGACTAGATGAAGAATGTGATAATCTAGAGCAACGTCAAGCTCGGATGGATTTCTATATCCGAAATGGCTTTAAAACAGCCAATGCTTTTCTTGAATACGAAGACCTTAGTTTCGAGATTCTCTACCGAGGAGAGGGTTTCGATGAGGAGGCCTACCGTGATATCTTCCGTAAACTTCAGGAAGAGAATTATTTTGATTTCCGAATCCAATACCGACGCTTTAGTGAAGATTAGAAACAAAAAGTGCTCCTCTGTTAGATAGCAGAGAAGCACTTTTTTAATTAATGGATGAAGAAGTATATAAGAATCTACAGTAGAGTCTTCTTTGTCTTAAGTTATTTTTAAATGCAATTATTCCAGTAAAAAGAATTGCCGTGGTGGAAGAAAGCTGTTATACTAGATAAGATTGAAAAATGTAAAGGAGAACACATGTTACGAAAAGGTTCCTTAACAGGTTTACTGTTATTTGGTATTTTCTTCGGTGCAGGGAACTTAATCTTTCCGCCTGCACTAGGTGCCCAATCGGGTAGCCATTTTTGGCCAGCTATTGCTGGATTTGTCTTATCAGGAGTAGGAATTGCGATTATTACCTTGATCATTGGGACGCTCAATCCTAAGGGCTATATTCACGAGATTTCACGTAAAATCGCACCTTGGTTTGCCATCGTTTATCTGGTAGCTTTGTATTTGTCTATTGGTCCTTTCTTTGCCATTCCAAGAACGGCTACTGTTTCCTACGAAGTTGGAATTGCCCCCTTGTTAGGACAATCAGGTAGTAGACTCTTCATTTTCACCTTGGTTTATTTCTGTTTAGCCTATTTGATTGCCCTTTATCCATCTAAGATCCTGGATAGTATTGGTCGGATTTTGACACCAATCTTTGCAATCTTGATAGTTGTATTGGTTGTCCTCGGCGCCCTCAAATACAGCGGACACGCGCCACAAGTAGCAACAGAAGCCTACCAAGCCTCTGCCTTTGGTCAAGGTTTCCTTGAAGGGTATAACACCTTGGATGCCCTCGCTTCAGTGGCCTTTAGTGTGATTGCGGTAACCACCCTCAATCAACTTGGTTTCACCAGCAAGAAGGAATACATTAAAACCATCTGGATCGTTGGAATCGTTGTAGCCATTGGCTTTAGTATTTTATACATTGGCTTAGGTTACCTTGGAAATCATTTCCCAATTCCAGCAAAAGTAATGGCATCTGATGCCAATAAAGGAGTCTATGTTCTTTCAGAAGCGACCAAGGCTATCTTTGGCCCAGCTGCTCAAATCTTCCTTGCAGGTATGGTGACGGTGACTTGTTTCACAACAACAGCCGGTTTGATCGTATCGACAGGGGAATTCTTCCATAAAACCTTCCCTAAAATTTCTTACAAGGTCTATGCGACTCTCTTTACCTTGATTGGATTCTCCATTGCCAATCTTGGTTTGAGTGCCATTATTGCCTATTCATTGCCTGTTTTGATGATCCTCTATCCAATCACCATTACTATCGTGTTGATTGTGATTGTAAATAAATTTACTCAACTATCAAAACCAGGAATGCAGATGACTATGTTCCTAGTTAGCTTGGTTGCGATTGCAGATGTTCTGGCAAGTACCTTTAAACTTGCAGGATTAGCAAACATCATTAAGCACTTGCCGTTTGCTGCCCAATCCCTCCCATGGTTGCTACCAGCAGTAGTTGGTATTGTCCTTTCGCTTTTCTTGCCAAATAAACAAAGTTCAGAAGAAGAATAAGTCGTCAATTGAACTCCAGAGTGAAATACTTTGGAGCTACAAAATAGACAAACTGTATTATATCCAGCAACCTAAGTGATGCTGAAAAAAATATAATGATAAACACTGAGCTCGTTAGGCTCATTCAAACATACACTGAAACTTTCCGCCGTGAGAAAAGTGCTAGAAACACTGTTGTTTCTAGCACTCGGGAGTTTTGAGACCTCAGGCTCAAAACTAAGTCATGGAACTTCTTCGAAGTTCGCTGACGTCCGTACTCACTTAAGGAAAGATTCTAGAATGACTTTGTATTTAATCTGACTCCGAAGTGATATGCTTTGGAGTTTTTGTTTGGCTTTGAAACTAGTTTCTAAATGATCGTTTAGAAATCAAAGCGTAGCAGAAATTTTTAATTTAGGAGCTGGAATGTTATACTAGTTGTAGCATATCAATATACGGAGTGTTTTATGAATCAAATCGTTTTCTCCTTCACTGTCTTTCTGGCAGGGATTCTCTCCTTTTTCTCTCCCTGTGTCTTTCCTTTGCTTCCGGTATACATCGGGGTCTTGCTAGGAAGTGATCAGGAAAAATCCATTCAGATTTTTGGGAAGAAGATTCGCTGGCATGGTCTTGTAAAGACTTTGTGTTTTATCGCAGGGATTTCTGTTATTTTCCTCATTATTGGTTTCGGGGCAGGTCTACTTGGTCAAATTATGTACACCAACTGGTTCCGATACTTGATGGGAGCGCTGATCATTATCCTTGGTCTTCATCAGATGGAAGTCTTTCACTTTAACTTCTTAGAAAAGCAAAAGACAATGGATTTCGGGGCGAACAAGCACAAGAATGAATTACTTTCAGCTTTTCTGCTTGGGCTTGGTTTTAGCTTTGGCTGGACGCCATGTATCGGTCCGGTTCTAGGCTCCGTACTTGCCTTAGCAGCATCCAATGGTCAAGATGCCCTCATGGGTGCTCTCTATCTCTTTATCTATACAATAGGGATGGCTATTCCGTTTTTACTTTTGGCCTTAGCGTCTGGGATTGTTCTCCCATACTTTAATCGCCTGAAGCCCCATCTCTTGTTACTGAAGAAGATAGGTGGCTTAATCATCATCATTATGGGGATTTTGTTGCTCTTGGGACAATTGAATAGCTTGTCTGCTATCTTTTCATAAATCAAATGGAGGTTTACTCATTATGAAAGTTATTAAATACGCCTGTTTTTCGCTTCTTTCTCTATCCATCCTGACTGCTTGCTCGATGAATCAGTCCGAAAGCGGCATGAACAATCAATCCATGGATAATCAGTCCATGACCAACACAACTGCTAGTAAACATCCCTTAGTAGGAAAAGAAGCTAGCGACTTCGAGCTAAAGGATATGAAGGGGAATACGGTCAAACTTTCAGACTATAGAGGCAAAAAGGTTTACTTGAAATTCTGGGCGACTTGGTGTGGTCCTTGCCGACAAAGTATGCCTGAACTGAATAAACTGGTCGAAGAAAAAGACCGAGACTTTGAGATTCTTACCGTTATGGCACCAGGGATGCAAGGTGAAAAAACAGAAGATGAGTTTGTTGAATGGTTTGCCCAACAAGATTATCAATCAGTCCCTGTTTTGTACAATCCAGACGGATCTGCCTTTATGGATTACCAGGTTCGTTCGATCCCTACTGAAGTCTTTATCGATAGCCAAGGAAAGATTGGACATGTTCAATTAGGGGCTATTTCAAACGAAGATGCCAAGAAGATTATCAAAGAGTTGAAATAAAAAAGAGAGTGGGACAGAAATCGGTAATTCGTTAGAATTCGATTTCGTTGTCCCACCTCCGCACAGTTGAGTAGGGCTGTAAAAGCTGATGAAATCAGCGTAGTAGAGGCCACTCAACCACTGCGTCTTGCTCGACAATCCAAAGACAATTAAGAGGCTAGGACTTTTGTCCTAGCCTCTTTTTATTAGTTGCTTGCACCAGATGTAGCATCAGCAGCTCCGTCACCGTGTCCTCCAGCATCTGAAGCACCTGAAGTTGCATCTGCATCACCATGACCACCAGCAGGAGCAAATGGTCCGCTACCGCCTACAAGGCGTTGACCTGTTGTTTGAAGATACCAGTCCAACCATGGTTGGAAGTTAAAGACGATCTCATTGATACCAGCATATGAGCCATCTGGATAGTACATTGCTTGGTAGTTATGAGTATTAATCACGCCTTCAGGGGATCCTGGAACAATAGTACGTACATATTCCTGGTTTCCGTTGCGAAGAGTACCGATTACCCATTCAACGTTTTTCATACGTGCTGGTGGAAGGGAACCGTGAACAGTTGACATCCGGCTACCAGATTGAGGTGGCACGCGTTTAGCAAACATGGTATCTGGATCTTGGTGGGCATTGTTGTAGTAAAGGAACTGGTTGTTGTCATCAGCATATGTTAATTCGAAAGGCATAGCTTTCAAGAACATATCGATTTGATTAACAGTCAGGATACCGTGGTCCAATTTAACATATGTATCGCCTGATACAGCACCTGTAATTTCTGCAACTTTTTCTACCCAATTTGGATCATCTGGGTCAACCTCGGTAATAGTAGTAGCGATTGGTTTTCCGCAATCCAAATCTTCTGGTTCAATTGGTTTTGGTTTTTTCAATTTAGAAACGACTCCTACGTATTTCACAAAGTTATCTAAACAAGTTTCAAGGAATTTAACTGTTCCTTCGTTCGTGATGTTGCCATCTGCATCAAAAGCTTCTTTCGCTTTTCCGAGAAGGAATTCGTTCCCCGGAAGGGTATAGGCATTGACACCTGGAGCATCCAGAATCTTACGAAGGTGAACTTGGGCACGAGAAGTACCTTGGTCGTAGTAAGAAGCACCTACAATCATGACAGGTTTGCTTTCAAAAGGATGCACTTCATAGGAAAGCCATTCTAAAACAGATTTTAGTCCTGCTGAAATGGTGTGGTTGTGTTCAGGTGTTGCGATAATCACACCATCGGCACGAGTGATTTTATTGTTAAGGAGACGCAATTGGAAGCTTTCGTCCCATTTTTCATCTTGGTTGAACATTGGAACTTCGTCGATTTCAAGAACTTCTAATTCAAATTTGATCTTAAAATGACGACGGATGAATTCCAAAAGTTTGCGGTTATATGATTGGTCGTAGTTAGATCCTACAAGTCCTACAAATTTCATGCTAGTATGTCTCCTATCTTACAAGTTTTCCCAGTCGAAGTCTTCGGCATCTTTACGAAGTAATTCTTGAGCGTTGCGCAATTTTTCAGTAACTTTAACAAAGATACGGAAGTCATCAAAGATAGCATCCAATTTCTTGATGACGTCAAGATCTACTAAGTCACCATTTTGATCAAATGCTTGAAGAGAGTGAGAAAGCAAGAATTCGTCTGGAAGGACAGTGGCTTTAATTTCTGGTGAGTTCAAGATTTGACGCAGTTGCAATTGGGCACGAGATGAACCAAGTGTACCATAAGAAGCACCAGTAATCATCACTGGTTTGCTTAATAATGGGTAGATCCCATAAGATAGCCAAGCAAGTGCACTCATCAATACAGCAGGGATGGAGTGATCATATTCTGGTGTACCAATGATTACGCCATCAGCGTCCTCAATTTTCGCAGCAATCTCTAAGATAGCTTCAGGAACTTGTTTGTTGGCTGGCTTGTTGAAGACAGGGATATCTTTGATCTCAACTAACTCAATCTCTGCCTTGTCAGCAAAATGCTTTTGCATGTATTGAAGTAGTTGGCGGTTTGTTGAACGTTTGGAGTTTGTTCCAACGATCGCAATAAGTTTTGTCATGGAAATTCCTTTCTGAAATTAAAATTACAAATAATCATGAAGCCCACTAGTATAGGCGATGCGACCTGACTGATAGACTAGAATAGCATCCATGCCAGGTAAGGTTTCAACAATATTTAAAATGTTGGTCGGTTCTTCACCGAACAAGCGGGTGGTCCAAATCTCTCCGTCAACTGATCGATCAGAAATCATCGTGAGACTTGCCAGTTCCGTTTCGACAGGATAGCCAGTTTGAGGATCAAAAATATGATGGAAGGACCGGCCGTCAACCTCGAGGTGACGAACATAGGTACCTGATGTTACGACGGACTTATCTGTAACAGATAGAACTAGTAAATGTTCCCCTCTAGGAAGCTGAGGATCTTGAATCCCGATTCGCCAAGGGCGATGACTGACAGGGTTTTGACCAAGGGTAAGGATATTGCCCCCCAAATCAATTAAAGCCTGTTCAATCCCCTGACTCCTGAGATAGTTAGCTAGTAAATCAGCACTAAATCCCTTTGCTAAAGCACCTAGATCAATTTTCATCCCTTTTCTTTTGAGAAAAATAGTTTGTTGATCCGGATCCAAGAAAATCTGATGAGGGTCAATGACTGTTAGGGCTTGTTCAATTTCCCCTTGTTCAGGTTTCCTAGCATCAGAGAAACCAATTCTCCAAGTTTGGACAAGTGGACCAATCGCAATGTTTAAATGACTTCCTTGCGCCTGACTATGGCTGGTCCCTAGAGCAATCAGTGAAAAAAGATCAGGATGAACCTCTACGGGTTCAATGCCAGCCTTTTGATTGACCTCCATCAATTCAGAAGAAGGGTCATTAGCACTAAAGCGATGCTCATAGGATCGCAGGAGACTAAAGCAATCGGCAAGTATTTGGTCAGCTTGTTGATGAGAAATCGAAACGGTTATGGTGGAGCCCATTAGGCGTTCGGATCGACTAGTTAGTTCCACAAATAATAAACCACCTTTCCAATATTCACCTACTTCAAGTTTAACAAAAAGAAAGCCATTTCACAATCCCCTCGAGCAAATTTATTGACATTTTTCAGGACTTATGCAAATAGAATTGAAAATAATATCACAAATTGTAAGCAAATTAATTGGAAACGATATCATTTTCATGTTATAATTGTATGGTAAATAAAATTAAAGGTAGGATTATTTCTATGAGTAAAATCGTAGTTGTGGGTGCTAACCACGCTGGAACTGCATGTATCAACACAATGTTGGATAATTTTGGAAACGAAAATGAAATCGTTGTTTTTGACCAAAACTCAAATATCTCATTCCTCGGATGCGGAATGGCTCTTTGGATTGGTGAACAAATTGATGGACCTGAAGGCTTGTTCTATTCTGATAAAGAAAAATTAGAAGCTAAAGGCGCTAAAGTTTACATGAACTCACCAGTTCTTTCAATTGATTACGACAACAAAGTTGTGACTGCAGAAGTCGAAGGTAAAGAACACAAAGAAACATATGAAAAATTGATCTTCGCAACTGGTTCAACTCCAATCTTGCCACCAATTGAAGGTGTTGAAATTGTAAAAGGGAACCGTGAATTCAAAGCAACTCTCGAAAACGTACAATTCGTTAAATTGTACCAAAATGCTGAAGAAGTTATTGAAAAGCTTGAAGATAAGAGCAAACACCTTGAGCGTATCGCTGTTGTCGGTGGTGGATACATCGGTGTTGAACTTGCTGAAGCTTTCGAACGTCTTGGAAAAGAAGTGGTCCTTGTTGATATCGTAGACACTGTCTTGAACGGATACTATGACAAAGACTTCACACAAATGATGGCGAAAAACTTGGAAGACCACAACATCCGTTTGGCACTTGGTCAAACTGTTAAAGCTATCCAAGGTGACGGTAAAGTAGAACGCTTGATCACTGACAAAGAAACATTTGATGTGGATATGGTTGTTCTTGCAGTTGGTTTCCGCCCAAACACAGCTCTTGCTGATGGTAAAATCGAACTCTTCCGTAACGGTGCCTTCCTTGTAGACAAGAAACAAGAAACTTCTATCCCAGGTGTATTCGCTGTAGGTGACTGTGCGACTGTTTATGATAACGCTCGTAAAGACACTAGCTACATCGCTCTTGCTTCAAACGCTGTTCGTACTGGTATCGTAGGTGCTTACAATGCTTGTGGACATGAGCTTGAAGGAATCGGTGTTCAAGGTTCTAACGGTATCTCTATCTATGGACTTCACATGGTTTCAACTGGTTTGACTCTTGAAAAAGCAAAAGCAGCAGGATACAACGCTGTTGAAACTGGCTTCAACGATCTTCAAAAACCAGAATTTATCAAACATGACAACCATGAAGTTGCCATCAAGATCGTTTATGATCAAGATAGTCGTGAAATCCTTGGTGCCCAAATGGTATCACGCGATGCTGCAATCTCAATGGGTATCCACATGTTCTCATTGGCAATCCAAGAGCATGTAACAATTGAAAAATTGGCTTTGACAGACCTATTCTTCTTGCCACACTTCAATAAACCATACAACTACATCACAATGGCAGCACTTACTGCTAAATAATGTTGTCCAAAAAACGCTCATTCGAGCGTTTTTTTAATGATCTTATACTCAGGAGCTGTGAAAAATAGTATAATAAAGACAATCAATTTTGGAGTTTAAGAAAATTTATGAAACAAAGTCAGCAAATCCAAAAAGAATTTAAATCGACCTCAAGATCTATTTTATCTCAGGTTAGCAGAGGTGCTTTAGTGGGACTCGTAGTTGGCGCGATCGTCTCGAGTTTTCGTTTTTTTATTGAGCATTTCTTTCATTTTGTTCAGGGGTTATATAAAGATCTTGGAAGAAGTCCGATCAATTGGATCATCATCCTCTCTATGTATCTTTTTATTATTCTATTAGCAAGCCAACTGATCAAAAAGAACCAAAACGTAAAGGGCTCCGGTATTCCCCAAGTTGAAGCAGAATTAAAAGGATTACTTCAGATAGACTGGTGGGCCACACTTTGGCAGAAATACATTTTAGGAATCCTAGCAATTGCAAGTGGCTTGATGTTAGGTCGTGAGGGTCCAAGTATCCAGCTTGGCGCTATGGGAGGAAAGGGCTTGGCTAAAAAACTTGCTCTTAGTCCAGTAGAAGAAAGGGCCTTGATTGCAAGTGGCTCTGCAGCAGGTTTGGCAGCAGCTTTCAACGCTCCGATTGCGGGTCTTCTCTTTGTAGTAGAAGAAGTTTATCATCACTTTTCTCGAGTCTTCTGGGTATCTACCTTGGCTGCTAGTTTGGTCGCCAACTTTGTCTCTCTCAACGTTTTCGGTCAAACTCCTGTTTTAAACATGCCCGATCACATCCCCCATATCGATTTATCCAGCTATTGGATTTTTCTTGCCATGGGTATTTTTCTCGGACTATCTGGCTATCTCTATGAAATAGCTGTTTTAAATATTGGACGTGTCTATGAAAAACTAGGCAACTGGCTTCATGTAACAGCTCCTTATCGTTCCATCTTTGCCTTTCTTTTGATTCTACCAATTGGTTTCTATTTCCCTCATCTACTGGGAGGTGGTCACCACTTAGTTTTAGACCTAGCCCACATTCCTCTTAGCGTCCAGACCTTGTTCCTTTATTTTGCTATTCGTTTTATCTGGAGTATGATCAGTTACGGTAGTGGTCTTCCTGGTGGTATCTTTCTACCTATCTTAGCTCTTGGCTCTGTCTTAGGAGCCTTGGTTGCTGCGGTATTATTGCCGTTCGGTCTCATTCAGTCCAATCAACTACCTTTGTTTGTCATTTTGGGGATGAGTGGCTATTTCAGTGCGATTTCAAAAGCTCCCTTAACGGCTATGATTCTAGTGACCGAAATGGTCGGAGATATTCGAACCTTGATGCCGATTGGCTTGGTTACATTGACAGCCTACATTACCATGGATCTACTAAAAGGAGCCCCTGTCTATGAGGCCATGCTAGAACAATTGATGCCTGAGGTGACCAGCGGTTCGGATCTCTTAACCTTGATCGAAATTCCTGTATCAGAGAAAATAGCAGGCCGTCAAGTACGAGACTTGAACCTGCCGAGAGACCTCCTAATCACAACTCATCAGCATAATGGCAAAAATAGTACAGTACATGGTAGCACCCGCCTCTATCTAGGAGATAGCATCTACCTCGTAGTAAAAGAGACAGATATCGGTCGGGTGAAAGAGTTGCTCCTCTAATTCGTTTTATTAAAGTTTTCTGACAATTATTGAAAAATGAGAAAAACTTTGCTATAATAGACCACGTAAAAAACGAATCTAGGAGAAAAGACTCATGAAAAAACTTGCAGTAGCACTCTTATCCGTTGCTTTATTAGCAGGATGTGCCAATTCATCCTCAAATAAAACCACCTCAAAAAGTTCCTCATCGACAGTGACTTTGTCTAAAGAGGACCAAAAAGCTTTGGATCAGGCGACAAGTGAATACAAGGAGTTTGTGCAAGGCCAAATCGACCAATTGTTAAAAGATACAGAGGAATTTCAAAGAGTCCTCAAAAGTGGTGATTTAGAAGAAGCCAAGAAGGTCTATCCTTTGATTCGGATGTCTTATGAACGCTCTGAACCGATCGCTGAAAGTTTTGGGGAGTCTGATGTCAAGATAGACTTCCGTTTAGTTGACTATGTTGACGAAAACAAATCTGAAGAAGGATGGTCAGGCTTCCACCGTATCGAACGCATCTTGTGGGAAGAAAATACCACCGAGGGAACAGAAAAATATGCAGAACAATTGGTAAATGATATCAAAGAGTTGAAAGCTAAGATTGCGACAGTAGAAGTGACGCCAGATTTGATGTTGACTGGTGCGGTTGACCTCTTGAATGAAGTGGCGACACAAAAGATCACTGGGGAAGAAGAAATTTTCTCTCATACTGATCTCTATGACTTCCGTGCCAATATCGAAGGGGCTGAGAAGATCTTTGCTCTCTTTAAACCTCTTATTGAGAAGAAGGATGCCAAGCTAGTGAAAACCCTTGAAACAGAATTCAAGGCGGTGAATGACCTGTTAGACAAACATATGACAGATGATTCCAACTATAAATCATATACAGATCTAACAGAAAAAGATACCAAAGAACTAGCAGAAGCAGTAACGAAATTAGGGGAACCTCTCTCTCAAATGGGAATCATTTTAAACGGTAAATAACGATGACAAAAGACGAAAAATTTTTTGAAAAGAAAATGGATCGTCGCGAATTTCTGAAAAAAGCAGGTATTGGGGGAGCAGGCTTAGCACTTGGTCTCTCCGGTGCTTCTGCTTTTTTCGCTAATAAGGAGCAAGGCTCCAGGAAAATCGCAGACGGTCAAGAAGAAATTAGTTTTTACGGTAAGCATCAGGCAGGGATTACAACGCCCATGCAGAAGAATATCTATTTTGTGGTGCTCGATCTCCGGACGACAGATAAAACTGACGTGATTCAGTTGTTTAAGGATTGGACAGATTATAGTGAGAAATTAGTTAACGGAGACTTGGTCAAAAAGGATGGTTCCAACGCCCTCTTGCCGCCAAGTGATACAGGTGAAACTGTCGGACTTAATCCTTATCGCCTGACCCTAACCTTTGGTGTTTCGGCTAGCTTTTTGACCAAACTAGGCCTTGAGAAGAAGCGTCCCAAACTCTTTCGGGATCTGCCAGCTTTTCCTAAGGAACAGTTGAGAGAGCAGTATACAGGTGGTGATATCGTTATCCAAGCATGTGCAGATGATGAGCAGGTGGCCTTTCATGCTGTCCGCAATCTGATCCGTAAAGGACGGAACAAGGTGACCATGAAGTGGAGCCAATCAGGATTTGCTGCTATTGGGGATCGCATGGAAACTCCAAGGAACCTCTTCGGCTTCAAGGATGGGTCTGCCAATGTCACGACAGAGAAAGATTTTGATAAGGTCGTTTGGGCTGATAGTCAAGACTGGATGAAAAACGGCTCTTACATGGCTGTCCGCAGGATTATCATGCACCTAGAGACCTGGGACAGGACCAACCTGCAGGAGCAAGAAAATACCTTTGGACGCTACAAAGAAAGTGGCGCACCATTTGGAAAGAAAAACGAGTTTGACGAAGTGGACCTCTCCCTCTTACCAGTTGACTCACATGTCCGTTTGGCCAAAGAAGTGGATCTGCCAATTTTGCGACGCTCTTATTCTTACTCTGATGGGATTGATCCGAAAACAGGGCAGTTTGATGCAGGATTGCTTTTTATTGCCTTTCAAAAGGATCCAGACCGCTTTGTGAAAATCCAAACCAATCTTGGGGCAGACGATAAGATGAATGAATATGTGACCCATATTGGCAGTGGCCTCTTTGCCTGCTTCGGAGGTGTGAAGGAAGGAGGGTACATTGGTCAAGACTTATTTGAATAAATTATTAGTCGTCCTAGTAGCCTGTCTCTTTTTCATCGTATCCCCTGTCCAAGCAGAATCATATAGTGATCTCTTTATCAAAATTACCGACGCAACAACCGCAGTTCAGGATAAGGATCAAGAAAAGGCTCACACTCTTGTCGCAGAGATAAAAGAAGAGTTTCTAAAGAAGGCCAATCATGATTCCAAGGCAGGAAAAGAAGTCCAGAAAAGTCTGGACTTGGAAGGCGAGATCACAGAAAAGCAATTGGTGACCGTCTCTACTTCCTTGTTAGCCTTTGAAAAAGAGCAAAATCCAGTCGATCTGGATGCTGAAAAGGAGAAGCTAGAAACTCGCTTGCAGCCTTACTTTGAGAAGCTACAAGAGGCGATCACAGCAAAGGATCTCCAAGCGACACGAAAGGCTTACGCTGATTTAAACAATACCTGGACTCGGAATGAAGCGGTTGTCAGAGATCACAGTACCGCTTATTACGGAAAGGTAGAAACAGCCATTTCCTTCTTGAGAAGTGCGATCGAAACAGAGCCTACAAACTTTGACTCCATCCAATCTTCTTACAATGACCTAAAAAATGTCTTGGATCAGTTTATCAGTGGGGAAAAGATTGAGGAAACCTCCACCAATCTGACCCTTTCTGACGGGATTAAGCTCCTCAAGAAAGCCCTTGGCCTCTTCCAAGCCAATGATACCACTCAAGCTACTCAAGTTATGAAGGAATTTATTACCATTTGGCCAACGATCGAGGGCGATGTCAGCACGACCAATCCGGGTCTCTATACCCGAGTGGAAAGCCAAAGTCCAGTCATTATGGTTAAGGGAAATGAAAGTAAGTATCAAAAGCAACTAGAAGCACTGATTAGTGATCTGTCTGCTATTGATACCACTGCCTCCTATACAGCGGTTGACGCCATGTTGATCCTCTTACGTGAGGGAGTCGAAGCACTCTTAATTGTCATGGCTTTGGTGACGGTCCTCAAGTCAGCAAAACTATTCAAAGGCTTGAAGTGGGTCTATGCAGGGGCTCTTCTAGGTATCCTGGCTAGTGCAGCCATTGCAGTTGCTCTTCAATTCTTATTCCCAGCTGTTACCTCGGCTTCCAACCGTGAGGTCATCGAAGGGGCAGTAGGGATCATCGCAGTAGGGATGATGATTGTCATTGGGATTTGGCTGCATCGCAAGTCCTCTGTTCAAAAATGGAACCAATTTATGGAAAGTCAGATGAAGGCTGTGACAGCAACTGGAAGTTTCATTTCCATGTTTGCTCTCAGTTTCTTAGCTGTCTTCCGTGAGGGTGCTGAGACGATCCTTTTCTATGTGGGAATTCTCCCTCGTATTCGCTCCTTTGATTTCTTCCTAGGGATCGGCTTGGCTCTTGCAGTTTTAGCCATTCTCGCCATTCTCATGACCAAGGCAAGTCATCTGATCAAGCCTCATAAGATTTTCTTCATCCTGACTTGGATGATCTATGCCCTGGCCTTTAAGATGCTAGGGGTGAGCCTGCACGCGCTCCAATTAACCAATATGCTTCCAAATCATATCTTGAGTAATTTCCCGACCATTGATTGGGCAGGGATCTATCCAAGCTGGGAAGTTCTTACTTGCCAAGTTCTATTCGTTCTTATTATCGTAATTGTGACGGTGAAGCAGCATGAAAAATGAAGATAGTAATCTCACTATTGTAGAGCATTTAAGCGAGTTTAGACGACGCTTCATCGCTTGTATCCTTTGTTTTTTCGTTGTCTTTTGTGGAGCCCTCTTGTTTTCTGATCAGCTTTATGCCTTTTTGACGGCTGGCTTTCGGGAAAAACTCTTGGTGCTTGGACCTAATGACATTTTAAGCATCTACCTTCAGTTGGCAAGCTTAATGGCTTTTACCATCACCCTGCCCTTCACCCTCTTTCAAGTCTGGCAATTTGTAAAACCAGCTTTGAAAAAGGGAGAAGCAGGAGCTATTCTGCTCTATGTGCCGGCCAGTTTGATTTGTTTCTTGCTAGGCTTACTCTTCGGCTATTATCTGGTTAGTCCAGCTATCTTAGAGGTGCTCTTAAAGTTGGGGCAAGGCCAATTTACCATCCAGTTAACGGCACAGAACTACTTGGCTTTCATCTTTCATACGACAGTGCCTTTGGGTGTCTTGTTTGAATTGCCGGTCCTTGTAGCCTTTTTGACCTCGATTCATATCTTAACGCCAGACTGGTTAAGGCGCTATCGTCGAATAGCCTACTTTCTATTGCTAGTACTAGCGGTCATCCTGACGCCGGCTGATTTTATCAGTGACTTAGCAATGACCGTGCCTCTGATCTTGCTTTACGAAGTAAGTCTGGGCATCAGTCGCATCATCTATAACCGCATACAAAAAAGGAGATAAATATGGGAATTTTACGTGATATTGGAGCACCAGGACTGATTATTATCATCCTGGGAGCCCTCTTAATCTTTGGACCAAAGCGTTTGCCTGAGTTAGGACACTCGCTTGGAAAAATGTTTTCTGAATTCAAGTCAGCCGTCAACAATGGTGCTGCTGAAAAAGAAGAGGACAAAGAAAAGAGTGGCAAAACTGAAGAGAACTAGTCTTATAAGTAGTTTAAAAGCATTTCATGATGATGGAATGCTTTTAAATTTTGTTTCCTTTCAAATATTCATACACTAAAGTAGCAGGAATAACGATGAAAACGCAACCAAATATGCTATACTATAAGAGTAGATAGAAGGAGGAACAACTGATGAGAAGAAAATGGGTCATGATCATTTCTATTTTGTTTTTAATCCTATCTGGTGGTTACTTTGTCTATAATAAGATTACTAAGCCGAATCTTGGACCTAAAACAACTAGATTATACAAGCGTGGCTTTCGACTTCTAGAAGAGCAAATCGGAACCTACATCAAAGAACACTATACTGGGATCGAAAAGATTGAATTTTCCCCAATCTATGTTACCGAAGAAGGGTCAACATTCTCAAATGTCTATATCCGTCCAACTATTTATGATAAGCATGGAAATAAAGCTACTCTCGGTACTAAAGTTAAAAATTTAATTCCAAGTGATATTGGTATCATCTCATACATAATAGTTGATTTTGATGGAGATGAGAATGAAGTTATAGAATTAATGGACTCAAATGGGAAATTTATTGATGTTTCCAATGAACAACACTTAACTAATGAAGTTAAACTGACTAGACAGGAGCTTATTGATGAAAATATAGAATTATTAGTAGAAGATGGTCAGTTAAAGGGAGTCGTGAAGGATGGTAAAGGAAGTCCGAATGCAAAAATTGTTTATAATACGGAACTCCAAAAAGGGGGAGCAGAATGAAAAATAAAATGCTAATTGTCAGAGCAGTTCTTGTAGCTTTACTTTTTGGTGGAGTGTTTTACGTATCACAGTATAACTTCTTAACCGGTTTGAGAAGGAAAGAAGAAAAAATTATTAAACATGGTTTTCGTTTGTTAGAAGAACAGATTGGGACTTATATCATAGAAAATTACTCTGGAATTGCTAAAATTGAATTCTCGCCTATTTTCATCCAAGGTGGCAAGGATAATCCGCCATTTACAGCGCATGTCCTTCCAGTAATCTATGACACAGAGGGAAATAGAGCTGTTTTAGGAGGACAGTTTGGGAAAAAAGAATATCCGGCTTATGGATTAAGTAGTGATCTAAAGTTAGATTTCGACTATGATGATCATGAAATTATTGAATTAGGAAATTCAGCAAAGGGATTAGGGGTTGAAATAGATGTAAGTAACGCTAAATCCTTACCAAATGAAGCTAAGATTAAGACAGATATTAAACCGATTGATGAAAATATTGCAGCGTTAGTAGATACTAAAAAATTAAAAAATGTAAAAAAGGACAAAGCAAGTAGCCCTAAAGCCAAGATAGACTATAACTTGGAAATCAAAAGAGGAGAATATTGGAAATATCAATAGACTTTGAAAAAGATAAATGATGTTATCATTTTTCATATCTCTGCCCAGAGGAAAGAAGTTATGAAGAAAAAAATCTTACTAATTTTTAGCACACTTATTATTTTATTTTCGACTGGCTTTGTTTATATGACTCAATTTCACAGCTCAACCGGTTTAGACCGGAAGGAAGAAAAAGTTATCAAACATGGTTTCCGTTTGTTGGAAGAACAGCTGGGGCTCTATATCAAAGAAAACTACTCAGGAATTTCTAAAATAGAATTCTCGCCTATTTTCATTCAAGGTGGCGAGGATAATCCGCCATTTTCAGCTGAAATAGTACCAGTAATTTATGATGAGGATGGGAATAGGGCTGTTTTTGGAACTTTAATTGGCAACCATCTTTATGCTTCCTATGGGATACCCTATAGCATTTATCTAGATTTGGATGAAGAGGATACGGAATATATATTATTAAGAGATTCAAATGAGGAACATATTGAAGTATCTAATTATAATGAATTACCTAAGGAAGCTAAATTGACTTCTAATCCTCCTATAGATGAAAATATAAAAGGTTTACTTGATGATGGTCAATTGAAAAAAATCAAAAAAAATAGGGCTGGGAGTCCGAATGCTAAAATACGCTACAATTTGGAAATCAAAAGAGGGAGTCGATTAGAATGGGATTAAGTTACGAAAATAGCGTGACAAAAATCTTACTCTGAATTAGATTTTCCATAGGAGGGAAACAATGAAGAAAAGAATTTTGACGGTACTAGCTCTCATTATTGTCTTAGTATCTGGTGGCGTTTTTATCTATCATAAACTAACGAAACCTGACCTTGGACCTAAAACAACCAAACTCTATCAGCATGGCTTTCGTTTGCTAGAAGAGCAAATTGGAACGTACATCAAAGAACACTATACTGGGATTGAGAAGATTGAGTTTTCGCCCATTTATGTAACTGGAGATGACGGATCTTCTATGTTGAATGCAGAAGTGGTTCCAATAGTTTATGATTCTCACGGAAATAAAGCGATATTTGGAGGATCATATAAAAATTTTCAACATCCTGCTTATGGAATTATAGGGTCATTGCGTTTAGATTTTGACTATGATTTGAAAGAATCTATTGAATTAAATACAGACTCAGGAGAATTTGTAAGTGTTGTTTTTGGTAAACCACTCCCTCGTCAAGCTTTTCGTACATTCATAGATTCAATAGATGAAAATTTTCAAACTTTGATTGAAGAAGGAAAGCTACAAGGTGTTGAGAAATCAGACCTGGGAAGTCCAAGTGCTGAAGTGATTTATAATTTAGAACTGAAAAAAGGAGTGATTCCGAATGACACTGAATAATACGGAACTCCACAAAGGAGGAGCGGAATGAAGAAGAAAATGCTAATTGTCAGCGCAGTGCTTGTAGCTTTACTTTTGACTGGTGTGTTTTACGTATCGCAGTATAACTTCTCAACCGGTTTGAGAAGGAAAGAAGAAAAAATCATCAAACATGGGTTTCGTTTGTTAGAAGAACAGACGGCAACATATATTATGGAAAATTATTCAGGGATTTCTAAAATAGAATTCTCGCCTATTTTCATCCAAGGCGGTGAGGATAATCCACCATTTACAGCTGATGTACTTCCAGTAATCTATGACGAAGATGGGAACCGAGCGGTGATGGGTCAGCGAATTGGTAAAAAAGGTTATCCATCATATGGAACAACAGGAGATTTAATTCTGGACTTTGATCAACAGGGGAATGAAATTATTTTTCTAGAAGTTTCACCAACTCTGGATAAAAAAATCGATGTTAGTAATGCGGATCAGTTACCAGAGGAGGCAAAATTAACACCTCCAATTAAAGGGACAGATGATAACATTGATGCACTGGTAAATGATGGTCAGTTGAGAAATGTTAAAAAAAGCGATTCTGGTAGTCCAAATGCTAAAATTAGCTACAACACGGAAATTAAGCGTGGGAGTTATTCAGAATGGAAACCATGATTTGAAAGCTGATTTAAATAAGTAAAGGTAGAAGAAAATGAAGAAAAGAATTTTAGCGGGATTAACCCTCATTCTTGTCTTGCTATCAGGTGGCTTCTTTGTCTATCATAAGCTAACTAATCAGGATTTTGGCTCTAAAACAACTAAATTATATAAGCGTGGCTTTCGACTTATTGAAGAGCAAATCGGAACTTACATCAAAGAAAACTATAAAGGGATCGATAGAATTGAATTTTCACCCATTTATGTAACTGGAGATGACGGTTCTTCTATGTTGAATGCGGAGATTGTTCCAATTGTTTATGATAGACAAGGAAATAAAGCAAATTTTGGAGGATTATATAAAAACTTTCAACATCCTGCTTATGGTACTATAGGGTATTTACGTCTGAGTTTTGATTATGCAGGGAAACCTCATATCGAATTAAGCACAGATTCAGGAGAATTTAAAGACGTGACCTACGGACAACCACTACCAGAAGAAATAAAAGGGAAGAAAATGAAGGATATTGACTTTAATTTTGAAACCTTAATAAAAGAAGGAAAGCTAAAAGGTGTTGAGAAATCAGACCTGGGAAGTCCAAGTGCTGAAGTGTTTTATAATTTAGAACTAAAAAAAGGAGTGATTCCGAATGACACTGAATAATACGGAACTCCATAAAGGAGGAGTGGAATGAAGAAGAAAATGCTAATTGTCAGCGCAGTGCTTGTAGCTTTACTTTTGACTGGTGTGTTTTACGTATCACAGTATAACTTCTCAACCGGTTTGAGAAGGAAAGAAGAAAAAATCATCAAACATGGGTTTCGTTTGTTAGAAGAACAGATGGCAACATATATTATGGAAAATTATTCAGGGATTTCTAAAATAGAGTTTTCACCGATTTTAATACAAGGTGGTGAAGATAATCCACCATTTACAGCTGATGTACTTCCAGTAATCTATGACGAAGAAGGTAATCGAGCTGTTTTAGGTGGGCAAATTGGAGATACTGGTTATCCAGCATATGGGCTAACTATAGATATAAAATTAAGTTTCGATGATAACGATAATGAAATTATTTATTTAGTAGATTCTGCAAAAGGATTAGGTGTTGATATAGATGTAAGCAATGCACAAACCTTACCGGAAGAGGCTAAAATAAAAACAGAACTAAGTGGTACAGACGAAAATATTAGAGCATTAGTAGACATCGGGAAATTAAAAAATGTCAAAAAGGACAGATCAGGTAGCCCTAAAGCTAAGATAAACTATAATCTGGAAATCAAAAGAGGAGAATATTGGAAATGGGAGTAGATTGTGTAATAGCACGACAAAAAACTTATTCTGAATTAGCTTTTCCATAGGAGGGTAATAATGAAGAAAAGAATCTTAACAGGCCTAGCTCTCATTCTTGTCATGCTATCAGTTGGCTTCTTTGTCTATCAAAAACTAACGAAACCAAATCTTGGCCCCAAAACAGCCAAACTTTATCAGCATGGCTTTCGTTTGCTAGAAGAGCAACTAGGAACTTATATAAAAGAGTATTACTCAGGGGTTGAAAAGATTGAATTTTCTCCGATCTACGTTACTGAGGAAGGGTCAACTTTCTCCAATGTCTATATTCGTCCAACTATTTATGATAACCATGGAAATAAAGCCACTCTTGGTACTGAAGTTAAAAATGTAATTTCAAGTGACATTGGTATCGTCTCACATATAATAGTTGATTTTGATGGAGATGGGAATGAAGTTATAGAATTAAAGGACTCAAATGGGAAATTTATTGATGTTTCAAATGAACAACACTTACCTAATGAAGTTAAACTGACTAGACAGCCTTTTATCGATGGAAATATCGAATTATTAGTTGAAGATGGTCAGTTAAAAGGAGTTGTGAAGGATAGTAAAGAGAGTCCGAATGCTGAAATTGTTTATAATACGGAATTCCAAAAAGGAGGAGCGGAATGAAGAAGAAGCTCTTTAGGCTTGCCTTAGTTCTTGCTATTATGATTGCTGCAAGTATGTTGTATCTTAACAAAAAGATGGAAGAGCAGAAAGATCCATACAATGTGAGTGTTGTGTTAGATAATAAAGGTGTAAAGCTTTACAAACGAGGTTTTAGATTATTAGAAGAACAACTGGCGACTTACATCAAAGAACACTATTCAGGAGTTAGTAAAATTGAGTTTTCACCAATTTTTGTTCAAGGTGGGGATGGGCAGACCCTGTTTAGCGCTAATATTGTTTTTTCTATTTATGATAAGTATCAAAATAAGGCATATTTTGGTGGAACAATAGGAGATATTACTTATCCAACTTATAATAATGTTTGGGATGTAAGAATGGATTTTAATGGCTGGGATGAAGAAATCATTGAATTAAGAACTAGCGATAAAAAGTTAATTGATGTATCTGATTTTCAGCATTTACCACCAGAGGCTAAACTTAAAGTAAGTGATAAAGTAGATGAAAATCTTGAAGCATTGATTCAAGATAAACAAATTGAAGGAATAAAAAAGGATGCAAAAGGAAGCGCAGATTCAGATGTAGTCTATAACGATGAAATAAAAAAAGTGGATGAGAGAGATTGGCGCTAACCAATGAAACTGTTTGAGTAAATAAAGGAATGTATAATGGAAAGTGCATAAAAATTATCATTCAGGTTATGGTTTTGTAGATTCTCTTTTGTTGAAGATGATCCAGGAGAGTATATTTAATTAAGGTCAGACGCTGTTGAAATGGTTGAGGAAATGTATGTGATCCTCTTTCAAAAATTATGAGACGTACAAAAATAGTAACTATAGATTAAAACATATAATACTTAATGTTGCAAATAGACTTTGATAAATGTTGGAAAATCATCTAAGAGTAACCCGAATGCTAAAAGTGATTTACTATTTGGAAGTGAAATAGAGAGGCTTACGTATGACACTGAATATTATAGAACTTTTAGAATGGTAAAGGATGGTTAAGAAGTACTAGAACCTACTTCAAAAAGAGTAATATACGAGCAAATTAAAAAGAACTGAAATTCTAATCTATAGAATAATTTTATTAGAATTTTATGAGTTTTACTATAATGTGTAAAAATGCTAAATGAGTTTAAATGAATGTCAATAATATACAGAAATTATGTTATAATAATTAGTGTAAGCGGTTTTTTTGGGAGCCCGTTTTGATTGGAGGAACTTATGAAGAGAAAGATAGTAATAGCATTTGCTGCAGTACTCATTCTTATATTTGGAGGAACATATATGTATAATAAGCTGACTAAACCAAATCTTGGTCCTAAAACAACTAGATTATACAAGCGAGGCTTTCGCCTTTTAGAGGAGCAAATTGGTACTTATATTAAGGAATATTATTCGGGGGTTGAAAAGATTGAGTTCTCCCCAATCTACGTTACTGATGAAGGTTCAACTTTCTCAAATGCCTATGTGCGTCCGACGATTTATGACAAGTATGGAAATAAAGCAACATTAGGAACAACAATCAAGAAATACACACCTAGTAGCTATGGTTTGATTACTCATATATTTCTTGATTTTGATGGTTCAGGAAATGATATTATAGAATTAATGGACTCAGAAGGAAATGACATTGATGTTTCAAATTCAAAACATTTGCCAGATGAAGCTAAGCTTTCAAGGGCTAAGGGGACTGATTTGAATATTGAATTATTAGTTGAAGATGGTCAGTTAAGGGATGTTGTTAAGGATAAAAAAGGAAGCCCAAGAGCTAAAATTATTTACAATATTAATCTAAATAAAGGAAATGAATGATATGACTTTATCTGATCAAGAGGTTCGAAATTTACAGTTAGGCCTTAAGGGGAATGTTAAAAAAAGTGAGGGAGAAGTTATAAATGTTGGAAAAAATGATAAACCTGAGTTCTATCAAATAGTTTATCGACTGGATAGTACAACTCAAGCATTGGCAGTTGTACCTGTCGATAATGAAAAAGGGGAGAATCCAAATTATAAAGAAACAACTATTGTTGTTGCAGGGACTCAGGTTCCGGGTGATAATTTTGAAGAGCTTGGCAATCAACCTTTTTTTTGGAAAAAGAATCGAGATATTGTTGATTCATCTGAAAGAGCATTCATTGCTAGTGGGGCGTTTGGTTTATTTCCAGGAATGCTTACTCCCCAAGCAGATGATATTGATAGATTTTATCAAATTACTGACGAAAAGATAAAACCTAATAATGGTACCATTTCTAATATGTCGGGGTTCAGTCAAGGAGGACCCGGTGTTGCCTACACAGCATCAAAATATGGACTAAAACAGAACCGTACAATTAAAGTAACAAATTTCATGGATTTTGCAGCTAAAAAAGCTGTCGACACAGGTGGTATATCAAAAGAACAAGTAGACTATCTTAATAAAAATGCTACTATTTATAGAGATAGTCAAAGGCAGGTTGTTAATCTTGACGGTAATGGTGGTGCAGTTCCCTATGGAAAAACAATGATGTTTGAAGTTGTCGATGGAGAAAATGGGCATTCCCCTAGAGCACCTAAATTAAAAGGGAATGTTTTAGACGTTGACTGGTATTATAAACGTAATCGGTTTGCCTCTGGCATGACAGAAAAACAGGTTCGAAAGATAGCAGAGCATAAAGCAAAGAATTTTAAACCAAATTTAGCTCTTTCCAATTATGGGTTAGAAGATAATTTTGATAGGCCGGAACATTATATTAAAGAGTATTTAGATAATTACGGTCCTTTCGCTCCTGAACCAACTAAACAAGATTTGATCTCTTTAAATATCAAACAAATCAAGGAGTTAAAGACTTCCTTGAAGACTAGTTCCGGTAGTAAAAAAATTAGTTTAAGAGAAGAATTGGTCCGAGTAAGTGCGGAAACCACGAAACTTCAAGCTGAGGTTTACGAGGAAGAAATTAAATCAAAAATTGAGTCTGAAAAGGAAAAGGTTTCTCAAAAAATTTCATCCCTTAAAACTGAAGCATATAGTATTGCTCGTCACTTACCATCTAGTGAAGTAGAGGTTTTATTATCTGAATTAACTTTGGATACTGCATGGAACAGTGGCAAAGAGACAAAAACTATCACTGCAGCAAGCGACTATAAGAATACAATGTCTCAAATTTCCGATAATCTGAATAAGGTTGCTGATAGAATTATTGAAAGTGATCAAATAGGTGCCAAGATTTTTAGCAATTAAAAGGAGTTAACGAATGATTGAACCGAATACTGAAGATCGATTAGAAGCGGAGCGCATAAAAACTGAATACATGAAAGTTCAAGAACGATTGGCAATCCAGGCCCTAGTTTCAGCAACAAAAGGTGTCCTAATGGTCGAAGGGGCTATTTTACAAACTTGGCTGGCTAATCAGGCGTTTAAAATGCAGAATTTTGCCACTTCTCAAGTGCCTGCTTCCCTAGAAGGAGGATTAACTGGGGGTGCTGCTGATGCCATCAAAAAGATTTTAACAGAAGTACCTAAACCCGATCTTTCCAGTCCAATACTTTAGGAGAATTCATGAATATCAATGATAAAATTAGTAAAGTTGAGAGTGATCATCAAGCTTTTAGAAGGAAAGTGGCGGATTATGAATTGGATTATCAAGATATGAAGCGAGAAGCAAAAAGACTATCTGAATCTATGACCGATCTTATCATCTCCTTTTGTCATAACAACAATCAAGAACTTCCAATACATGAATTAAGACAATTAGAAGAAAATAGAGATAACTTTGAAAAGAGAATTTCTAGGTTTGAAACTAGATTAAGCCAAACCTATCAGGAAGAAAATAAACTTTACAATAAAAGTATGGAATCTCTTGAAAAAGAGAAAAAGAAGTTATAGCTCTGATGACTGTTTATACCACTCTCTAGTATAGTTCACTCGTTCCTCCTGTCTGAAAATTTTTGTAAATTACAAGTTGAAAACAAATCAATTTTTGATAGCGTTTTCCTTGAATCTAAAATAGGCCAGGAGTATAATAGAGGGTGGAAAAAGTACATTAAAAAGGAGTGTGTCATGATGATCATTAGTGTGATTTTTGCTGTAGCTTACTTTTTGCTGGTTGCCCTTGTTGCGGCTCTCGTTTTCCGAGCGATAGGAAAGATTTTTGAGCTCTTTGATGGCTACCTGATGTACCATTAAGAGATAGACAAGCCCACTCACTATGAGTGGTTTTTTACTATATGACGGAGATAATTATGAATACGGAATATGAAAAGATGATTGCTGGCGAGTTTTACAGTCCTATGGATCCAGAATTGAGGACATTAGCCCAAGAAGCTCGGGCCAAGCAATTTGCCTTTAACCAAGAAGCAGACGGTGAGAAGCGGAGTCAACTCATAAAAAGTTGGTTCGGATCTACTGGAGAAAATCTATCCTTGCATCCCTTCTTGGCTTGTGACTATGGGGTCAATATCCACTTGGGAGAGAACTTTTATGCTAACTGGAACTTAACCATGCTGGATGTCTGCCCGATCAGGATTGGTAATAACGCCATGATCGGTCCCAATTGCCAATTTCTTACCCCTCTCCATCCGTTAGATCCACACGAGCGAAATGCTGGAAAGGAATATGGAGCTCCGATAACGATAGGAGATAACTTCTGGGCGGGTGGTGGAGCTATCATCCTTCCAGGTGTTACCCTAGGCGATAATGTCGTCGTTGGAGCAGGAGCAGTGGTGACCAAATCCTTCGGGGATAATGTAGTCCTAGCTGGTAATCCAGCCAGAATCATTAAAGAAATAGAGGTGAAAGAGTGAAGTTTTACTTTATGGGAGGACTCGGAAGTAACGAAAATCATATGAGCGAATTTGCTCACTGCTTTCCATTCCCCATCACCTATCTAGATCCCTATAAGCTGAAACTGGAATCTCCCCAAGATTTAGTAGACTGGTTTGAAGCCCATGCCGATTCTAATGAAAAGACTTGTATCATTGCCCATTCGCTTGGTGGAGATTTGGCTCGATACCTAGCATCCAATATGCCACAAATTACACACCTGGTTCTTCTAGATGGTGGCTATCTTGACATGGACCAGATCCTACCACTAGAGCAGGAAATCGAAGAGACACTCGCCTATCTGAAGCAACAGGTATTTCCATCTCTAGAGGAAGCTGTTGCAAGTGAACTTGGAGATACTGACAATCCTTCGGAAGCCGCTATAAAAGCCATCCAATCCAGTTACCGTTGGAATCCTGAACTCCATCATTATGAACTGGATTTGGATCCACAAGCGGTTCTTTCCTTGCTGAGAGTCAGACGAGAGCTCCGATCTTATCAAGCTCCTCTAACGGATACCAAGGCCTTGTTTATCGGTCCTAGATACGAGGATGAGCCTGAATGGAGAGCTAGAGCACTTGAAAATTTAGATCCTTCTATCAAGAAGGTCCTCTTAAAGGATCTAGGCCACGATTTTTATACAACAGTTCCCGAGCTTGTCAGCAAAGAAATCATCACTTGGATTCAGATTTGTTCATAAACAACTCATATATAGAAGTTGTTCTATACAATAGTCTAGTAATTTCCGAACATTATTTATATAATCAGCATTCTATTTGAATCGCCTCCGTATCTTTGTTATAATCTTGAATGGAAACGTCGGAAGACGAAGTGATGACCCATCACGATTTAAAATTTAGAAACGAGATTTCAATCCGTATGTTAAACGAATTTCCAATCTTTGATTACGAAGATATTCAACTAATCCCTAACAAGTGTATTATCAAAAGTCGTGCAGAAGCAGACACGACAGTTCAGTTTGGTAAGCACACCTTCAAGATACCAGTCGTACCTGCCAACATGCAGACCATCCTGGATGAAGATGTGGCCGAACAACTGGCTAAAGGGGGCTATTTTTACATTATGCACCGCTTTGACGAAGCTGGTCGCATTCCCTTTATCAAACGGATGCACGATCAGGGCTTAATTGCTTCCATCTCAGTTGGAGTAAAAGACTATGAGTACGATTTTGTGACTCAACTCAAGGACGATGCACCTGAATACATCACCATCGACATCGCTCACGGTCACTCAGATAGTGTCATCCAAATGATCCAGCATATCAAGAAGGAATTACCAGATACCTTTGTCATCGCAGGAAATGTCGGAACTCCAGAAGCTGTTCGTGAGTTGGAAAACGCTGGAGCAGATGCTACCAAGGTTGGAATTGGACCTGGCAAGGTCTGCATCACAAAAGTGAAGACTGGCTTTGGTACTGGCGGTTGGCAGTTAGCCGCCCTTCGTTGGTGTTCAAAAGCAGCTCGCAAGCCCATTATTGCAGATGGTGGAATTCGGACCCATGGAGATATTGCTAAATCCATTCGTTTTGGTGCCAGCATGGTCATGATTGGTTCTCTCTTTGCAGGTCACATCGAAAGCCCAGGGAAAACCGTTGAAGTCGATGGTGAATCCTTTAAGGAGTATTATGGATCTGCTTCCGAGTACCAAAAAGGGGCTTATAAAAATGTTGAAGGCAAGAAAATTCTCCTACCAGCCAAAGGTCATCTGCAAGATACCTTGACAGAGATGGAGCAAGACTTGCAAAGCTCTATTTCCTATGCTGGAGGCCGCAAGGTTGCTGATCTCAAGCATGTCGATTATGTCATCGTTAAGAATTCTATCTGGAACGGTGACTCTCATTAAAACTACAATTACTTATTTATCTTGCGGATTGGCGCAAGGTCTCTACAAGGTGCCGGAACACCTAACAATAAGTAAGTCTTAGATTGATCCAGGGATACTTGGATTCTGTAGAGGCTTACTTGGTAAGTCTCTATTTTTTGTTCCAAACTGTTTAGGAGAAAACATGAAATTATTAGAAGAACGCATATTGAAAGACGGAAATGTCCTGGGAGAGAATATCCTCAAGGTCGATTCCTTCTTGACCCACCAAGTGGATTACCAGTTGATGAAAGAAGTTGGGAAGGCTTTTGCGGAACGCTTTAAAGATGCTGGTCTGACTAAGATTGTGACGATTGAAGCTTCCGGAATCGCTCCTGCCCTCTATGTGGCAGAAGCTTTGGAACTTCCCATGATCTTTGCTAAAAAAGCCAAGAATATTACCATGAATGAAGGGATTTTGACAGCAGAAGTCTATTCCTTTACCAAGCAAGTGACCAGTACGGTTTCCATTGCTAGCAAGTTTTTAACACCAGATGATCGCGTCTTAATCATCGATGACTTTCTGGCAAATGGCCAAGCAGCTAAAGGCTTGATCCAGATTATCGAACAAGCTGGTGCGAGTGTAGAAGCAGTTGGTATCGTTATTGAGAAATCCTTCCAAGATGGCCGTGGACTGCTAGAAGAACTCGGCTACCCAGTTGTTTCACTTGCTCGTTTGGACCGTTTTGAAAATGGTCAGGTTGTATTTAAGGAGGCAGACATCTAATGCAAAAACAAGAAAACCATTCACAGGCAGCCATTCTAGGCTTGCAGCACCTATTGGCCATGTATTCGGGCTCTATTTTAGTACCGATCATGATTGCGGGAGCTTTGGGTTATAATGCCCAGCAATTGACCTATCTCATCTCTACAGATATCTTTATGTGTGGGGTAGCCACCTTCTTGCAATTGCAATTAAACAAATACTTCGGGATTGGTCTTCCAGTCGTCCTCGGGGTTGCCTTCCAGTCTGTGGCACCTCTCAGCATGATTGGGGCTAGTCATGGTAGTGGGGCTATGTTTGGTGCCTTGATTGTTTCCGGGATTTATGTGGTTCTGGTCTCAGGTTTCTTCTCTAAAATCGCTAACCTTTTCCCATCTATTGTGACGGGATCTGTCATTACAACCATTGGTTTGACCTTGATTCCAGTAGCGATTGGGAATATGGGGAACAATGCTGAAGAACCAACAGTTCAAAGTCTGATCTTGGCCGTGATTACCATTCTTATCATTCTGGTGGTTAACATCTATACAACTGGCTTTATCAAATCTATCTCTATTTTGATTGGGTTGATTGTAGGGACAGCTATTGCGGCTTCAATGGGCTTGGTGGACTTCGCACCAGTAGCACAAGCTCCAGTTGTTCACGTTCCGACGCCGTTCTTCTTTGGAGCTCCTAAGTTTGAAATTACTTCAATCGTCATGATGTGTATCATCGCAACTGTTTCCATGGTTGAGTCGACTGGTGTCTATCTTGCTCTTTCAGATATTACAAAAGATCCAATTGATAGCACGCGCCTTCGTAATGGCTACCGTGCTGAAGGATTGGCTGTCCTTCTCGGTGGTATTTTCAATACCTTCCCGTACACTGGATTCTCACAAAATGTCGGCTTGGTGAAATTGTCTGGGATCAAGACCCGTCTTCCAATCTACTACGCGGCTGGTTTCCTCGTTCTTCTTGGTCTCCTTCCTAAGTTTGGAGCTTTGGCGCAAATCATTCCAAGTCCAGTACTTGGAGGAGCTATGCTAGTCATGTTTGGTTTTGTATCTATTCAAGGGATGCAGATCCTTGCGCGTGTTGATTTTGAACACAATGAGCACAATTTCCTCATCGCAGCTGTATCGATCGCAGCAGGGGTAGGATTGAACAACAGCACCCTCTTTAATGGCCTACCAAGTGCCTTTAAAATGTTCTTTGCAAACGGAATTGTTGTTGCCAGTGTCTTGGCTATCATTCTGAACGCTATCTTAAACCGCAACAAAAAATAATCTAAAAAGAGGCTGGGACAAAAGTCCTGGCCTCTCAATTATTTTTGGATTGTTGAGCAAGACGCAGTGGTTGAGTGGGCTCTACTACACTGATTTCATCAGCTTTTACAGCCCTACTCAACCGTGCGGAGGTGGGACGACGAAATCGAATTCTAACGAATTACTGATTTCTGTCCCACTCTCTTTTAATTTTTTTGACATTTAAGGAGACATATAGTAGAGTGGTAAGAGAAAATTTCAACTTGATAAGAAGAGAGTCGTCCCATGTATCTAACCCATCATTTTAAAGAGCGCTTGCGCTTATTTATCAGTCTATTTATCCCCCTCCTGGTCTATCAACTCGCCAACTACTCTGCCAGTTTTGTGGATACGGCCATGACGGGGCAATACAATACCTTGGACTTAGCTGGAGTCTCGACTGCCACAAGTCTCTGGAACCCCTTTTTTACCTTTTTAACGGGGATTGTATCAGCTTTAACACCAATTATCGGTCATCATTTAGGGCAGGGGAATAAAAAACGAATAGCTTCTGATTTATATCAATTTATCTATCTCTCTTTCATGATGGCTGTCCTCTTGATTGCTTTCGTCTTGCTGATTGCACCGATCGTCTTAAGAAAAATTGGTCTAGAAAGTGTCGTAGCTGGGATAGCAACCCGTTATTTAGCCTTTCTCTCTCTGGGGATTTTGCCTCTTTTACTCTTTAGTGTGGTCCGTTCCTTGCTGGATACCTTGGGCCTCACTCGCTTGTCCATGTACCTCATGCTCCTCTTATTGCCTTTAAATGCAAGTTTCAACTACATGTTGATCTATGGAGCTTTTGGTCTACCTGAGTTAGGAGGAGCAGGAGCAGGACTGGGGACATCCTTAGCTTACTGGGTTCTCCTTGTCATTGCATTTTTGATCCTTTTCAAACATCCTAAAGTAGCTATCTACCAACTATGGAAGATCCAACCTCTCAACCTCAAAGAGATGAAAGAGACGATTCGCCTCGGATTACCGATTGGAGGGATAGTATTTGCTGAAGTGATTATCTTCTCTGTAGTAGGCTTGCTCATGGCTAAATTCCCATCTATGACCATTGCCAGTCACCAGTCGGCTATGAACTTCTCAACCCTTATGTATGCTTTCCCAGCTAGCATCTCCAATACCATGGCTATTATCGTTTCCTTTGAGATTGGGGCTGGGCGTCCCGATGTCGTTCGTCAATATTGTCGGATTGGACGCTGGACAGCCTTTGGATTTGCCTTCTTTACCCTCACTTTCCTCTATCTGTATCGCTATCAAGTGGCGGGTCTCTATGGAACTGACTCAGAATTTATTCATCAGACAGCCATCTTTATGTCCTATAGCCTACTGTTCCAAATAGCAGATACGGTCGCAGCACCGATTCAAGGGATTCTTCGGGGTTACAAGGATACAACTGTCCCTTTCCTACTTGGAGTCTTTAGTTACTGGTGTGTCTCTATTCCCTTGGGGATCTTTTTAGACCATGTCACTAACCTAGGTCCGTATGCTTACTGGATTGGCCTAATTTCTAGCATTGTCGTTAGTGGTATTTGTTACCAGATGCGACTATGGCAGATTCAAAAGAAATACCAAATTTCCTAAAAGAGGCTGGGACAAAAGTCCTAGCCTCTCAATTGTCTTTGGATTATCGAGCTAAACGCAGTGGTTGAGTGGGCTCTACTACGCTGATTTCATCAGCTTTTACAGCCCTACTCAACTGTGCGGAGGTGGGACGACGAAATCGAATTCTAACGAATTACCGATTTCTGTCCCACTCTCTTATTTAGTGCGCATTTCACCTTGAGGGAAGTAGGTTCCTTCAGGCATATCATTGATAATGACATGAACAGCAGATTGGGGAGCACCTGTATTCCGAACGACTGCCTCGGTTACTTCCTTGGCCAAAGCTTTCTTTTGCTCCAAGGTGCGCCCTTCGAATAAATCAATACGTACAAATGGCATTGCGCCACCTCCTTTATAAATCTTAACCTTATTTTATCACATTTTATTTGAAAAGAAGAAGTCTATATAGATGTTGCGAGTATAACTTTAATAACCATATAAAAATTTTTTACCAATATTTAGTACTACCTACTTACATAACTTCACTTATTATGGTATAATTAATTTGTGAGAAGTGGTCTCTCACCTTGCGTTTGTCATTTTGTCAGGGAAATGATAGACGCTTTTTTTATTCTCAAATCACAAAAATGATGTGGCAACAGAGTTTAATTTTTGCTAGTGCAAACAGGAAAAACAAGCCACCGTAGAACTCATCATCCATAGCGCATCATTCATTGGTGAACCTCTCTATAAGTTGCCCTAATTTACTGCCCGTGTTATAATATAATGAAACACATTTTAGAGAGAACAGAAGGAAAATGGCACAATTATATTATAAATATGGGACCATGAATTCAGGGAAAACCATTGAAATCTTGAAGGTGGCCCATAATTATGAAGAGCAAGGTAAGAGCGTCGTCATCATGACCTCGGCAATCGATACACGAGATGGAGTTGGAGTAGTTTCTAGTCGGATCGGTATGAAACGAGAAGCCATGGCTATCGAAGACGAGACAGATATCTTTGGTTATATTCAAAGTTTGGAAGAGAAACCCTATTGTGTCTTGATCGATGAAGCTCAGTTTTTGAAACGCCACCATGTCTATGACTTGGCAAGGGTTGTAGATGAACTGGATATACCGGTGATGGCTTTCGGCCTCAAAAATGATTTCCGAAATGAACTCTTTGAAGGTTCCAAACACCTCCTCTTATTAGCCGACAAGATTGAGGAGATCAAAACTATTTGCCAATACTGTTCCCGCAAGGCGACTATGGTCTTGCGTACCCAGGCGGGCAAACCCGTCTATGATGGAGAGCAGATCCAGATCGGTGGACACGAGACCTATATCTCGGTTTGCCGCAAGCATTATTTTAATCCAGATATTAAGCAAGAAAAGAAATCTTAAGGAGCAAACATGAATATCTATGATCAACTACAAGCTGTAGAAGACCGATACGAAGAGTTAGGAGAATTGTTGAGTGACCCAGATGTGGTCTCTGATACCAAACGCTTTATGGAGCTTTCAAAAGAAGAGGCTTCCACTCGTGATACGGTAACAGCCTACCGTGAGTACAAACAAGTCCTTCAAAATATCGTTGATGCTGAAGAAATGATTAAAGAAGCAGGTGGAGACGCGGACTTGGAAGAAATGGCCAAGCAAGAACTTAAGGATGCTAAGGCTGAAAAAGAAGAATACGAAGAAAAATTGAAGATTTTACTTCTTCCAAAAGATCCAAACGATGACAAGAACATTATCTTGGAAATCCGTGGGGCAGCAGGAGGAGACGAAGCTCAGTTGTTTGCTGGGGACCTCTTGCAGATGTACCAAAAATACGCGGAAAGCCAAGGCTGGCGCTTTGAAGTCATGGAAGCTTCCTACAATGGTGTTGGCGGGATCAAAGAAGTAGTGGCCATGGTTTCTGGTCAATCGGTTTATTCAAAACTCAAGTATGAATCTGGTGCCCACCGGGTACAACGGGTTCCAGTGACTGAAAGCCAAGGTCGTGTCCATACCTCAACTGCCACTGTTCTTGTCATGCCAGAAATCGAAGAAGTCGAGTACGACATTGATCCAAAAGACCTTCGGATCGACATCTACCACGCATCTGGTGCGGGTGGACAGAACGTCAACAAGGTTGCAACAGCCGTCCGTATCGTCCACTTGCCAACCAATATCAAGGTAGAGATGCAAGAAGAACGGACGCAACAGAAGAACCGTGAAAAAGCCATGAAGATTATCCGTGCGCGTGTGGCTGACCACTTTGCTCAGATTGCCCAAGACGAGCAAGACGCTGAGCGGAAGTCCACTATCGGTACTGGTGACCGTTCAGAGCGGATCCGGACTTATAACTTCCCTCAAAACCGTGTAACCGATCACCGGATTGGCTTGACCCTTCAAAAACTGGATACTATCTTATCTGGTAAACTGGACGAAGTGGTAGATGCTTTGGTCTTGTATGACCAAACTCAAAAACTAGAAGAGTTGAATAAATAATGTTGTTGGGACCATTATTAGCCCAGTATGAAGAAGCATTAATAGCCGTTGGAGAGGAAGCAGAAAGCCTCTCCTTCGCGTATCGAGCTTTAAAAAACTGGACCTTTACAGACTTTGTCCTGGCCTTGCAAAAAGAAGTTGAAGTAGAGGACCAGGTCTTGCTTGAATCCATCTTTGAGCAGCTGAAACATCACGTGCCTGCCCAGTATATTATTGGTAGTGCAGACTTCTGTGGCCATGTTTTTACAGTTGACGAGCGCGTGCTGATTCCACGACCAGAGACAGAGGAGTTGGTGGCTCTCATACTTGAGGAGAACGATGAGGAAGCCTTACGAGTTCTGGACATTGGTACAGGAAGTGGTGCTATCGCTATTAGCTTAGCCCTTGCTAGACCTACCTGGCAGGTTCAAGCTAGTGATGTCTCAGAAGAGGCTTTAGCCCTGGCTCAAGAAAATGCCAAGCAGTTAGAAGCAGTCCTTGAATTCAAGTCGTCAGATGTACTGGACGAACTAGAAGGTCCTTATGACCTGATTGTGTCCAACCCTCCCTATATCTCTCGGGATGATGTAGAAGAGGTTGGAGCCAATGTTTTAGCCTCTGAACCCCACTTAGCTCTTTTTGCGGATCGTGATGGATATGCCATCTACGAAAAGATTGCCCAGCAAGCACCAAGTGTTTTAACACCAGATGGAAAGATCTATCTGGAAATCGGCTATAAGCAAAGATCAAAAGTAAAAGAGGTTTTTCAAGAAGCATTTCCCAACAAACGCGTTCGTGTTCTGAAAGACCAATTTGGACAAAATAGAATGGTAGTAGTAGACAATGGATCACATTGAGAAAGAATTAGAAGCAGGCCGTGCGGTTATTCTGCCAACTGAAACAGTCTATGGTATTTTTGCTAAAGCTTTAGACCAAGAGGCAGTTGATTATATTTACGAATTAAAACGTAGACCCAGAGACAAGGCTCTAAATTTAAATGTAGCCGATGAAAAAACGATTCGACTTTATTCGAAAAATCAACCTAGTTATTTAACAAAACTGATTCATTCATTTTTACCTGGGCCTCTAACTATTATTCTTCAAGCGAATGACAAAGTACCAGACTGGATTCATTCAGGCTTGGATACAGTTGGTTTCCGTATTCCGGCTCATCCAAAAACATTGGAATTAATTCGTAAATACGGTCCTTTAGTGGGCCCTTCGGCTAATCTTTCAGGTCATGCAAGTGGAACAAAGTATAAGGCCATTGTAAGCGAATTTGATCAAGTGGTTCCTGGTATCAAGGATGATGACTTCTTGACTGGCCAAGATTCAACTATTTTGGATATCTCTGGTTCCAAAGCAATGATTTTGCGGCAAGGTTCGATCACCAAAGCTGATCTGCTTGCACAAGTGCCAGAGCTTTTCTTTGAGGAAGATGAACTTCTTCAGTGATAATGTACATAAATAATTTTTTTTAAAGGAGTAGATCTATGATTTTTGACAAAGAAGATTACGAAGCCTATGATGCTGATCTATGGAATGCCATTGCTAAGGAGGAAGAACGTCAACAAAATAATATTGAGTTGATTGCTTCTGAGAATGTCGTCTCTAAGGCTGTTATGGCAGCTCAAGGATCTATTCTGACCAATAAATATGCCGAAGGCTACCCTGGTCGTCGTTACTACGGCGGGACAGATGTTGTCGATGTGGTTGAAAGCTTAGCCATTGAACGCGCTAAGGAAATCTTTGGAGCTAAGTACGCTAATGTTCAACCGCATTCAGGAAGTCAGGCGAACTGCGCTGCCTATATGGCCTTGATTGAGCCTGGCGATACAGTTATGGGGATGGATCTGGCTGCTGGTGGACATTTGACACACGGAGCTTCTGTAAGCTTCTCAGGGCAAACATATAACTTTGTGTCCTATAGTGTAGATCCTGAAACAGAGCTCTTGAATTTTGATGCCATCCTAAAACAAGCCCAAGAAGTGAAGCCAAAACTCATCGTTGCTGGTGCCTCAGCCTACTCTCATATCATTGATTTCTCTAAATTCCGTGAGATTGCAGATGCAGTAGGAGCCAAGCTCATGGTTGACATGGCCCATATTGCTGGTCTCGTGGCAGCAGGTCTTCATCCAAGTCCAGTGCCTTATGCTCATATCACGACGACGACCACTCACAAGACCCTTCGTGGCCCTCGTGGTGGCTTGATCTTGACCAATGATGAAGACTTGGCCAAGAAGATCAATTCAGCTATCTTCCCTGGTATTCAAGGAGGACCTTTGGAGCACGTCATCGCAGCCAAAGCAGTCGCTTTTAAAGAAGCGTTGGATCCTGCCTTTAAAGAGTATGCAGCGAACGTCATTAAAAACAGTCAAGCCATGGCTGATGTCTTCTTACAAGACCCGGATTTCCGTGTCATTTCAGGCGGAACAGAGAACCACCTTTTCCTTGTCGATGTGACGAAAGTCGTTGAAAATGGGAAAGTGGCGCAAAACTTGCTAGATGAAGTCAATATTACTCTCAACAAGAACTCTATCCCTTATGAAACCTTGTCACCATTCAAGACCAGTGGAATTCGGATTGGAGCAGCAGCCATTACCGCTCGTGGTTTTGGACTAGAGGAAAGCCGTACAGTGGCTGAACTGATGATCAAAACCTTGAAAAACGCAGAGAACTCAGCTGTATTAGAAGAAGTGCGGAACCAAGTCAAAGCCTTGACAGATGCCTTCCCACTTTACGAGGACTAAACCATCTTATGGACATTTACGTAAAAAAAGCCATTATTCATCAATTTAGCCCAGACGATACTGATCTTTATCTAGCAGACAAATTCCTGAATATCACACCAAAAATTGAGGAATACTTGCGCAAGAAGATTGAGCGGGTCTATTCCGATGAGGCCAAGACCGGCATTTTTGAGGAAGACAATCCATTCCTTGAGATGATCACGGATGATCTCCTAGAAACTTCAGTAGCCGTAGCCAATCGCTGGAAAGAAGAATTTGTCGTCTCTGAGAATCAAAAGACCAACGATTTGGTGTTTATCCAATTCTCGAAAGAAGGAGTGGATCATTTTGCCTTTCTTCGGATTGCCTTACGGGAAACCTTGACCCATCTTGGTGGGGAAGTGGATAATCCGATTAAGTTGACGCAAAACAATCTACCTGGTTTTGGAACAGGCGCCGATGAAGCTTTGGTCATTAATCTTCAAAGCCGCAAGTACCATTTGATCGAAAAACGAATCAAGTACAATGGGGCTTTCTTAAACTATTTCTCTGAGAATCTCCTCCAGGAGCAACCCAAGATTTCGCCTAAAAAATCGATCAAAGAAATCGAAAAAACGGCTCAACGAATTGCTGAGAACTTCCAACAAGATGATTTTCAGTTCCAATCCAAGGTCAAATCAGCAATTTTCAACCAACTGGAAGAAGAGAATGAATTGTCACCTGAAAAGTTAGCCAATGATTTGTTCGATAACAACTTAACGGCTCGACTCAGTTTTGTCGATCAGGTGAAAGAGACTATTCCAGATCCTATTCGCTTCGATGAGATTGATGCCAGCCGCCAATTGAAGAAATTTGAAAACCAAAAACTCTCCCTTTCAAACGGAATTGAGCTTTTGGTCCCTAACCATGTTTACGAAGATGCTGAATCGGTAGAGTTCATCCAGAATGATAATGGGACCTACTCGATCCTCATCAAGAATATAGAGGACATTCAGAATAAATAATGATGAAACGAATAATAAAAATTTTCTTTTGCCTCTTGCTCGTCTTTTTCATATATAAGGGCTATCAGATACACCGGGATGTCAAACAGGTCATGACTTATCGTACTTTAGTGCGTGAAGTACTGGCTGAAGAAGATACCGGTACAAATGAAGATCTGATCCTTGCTATGATTTATACAGAGACCAAGGGTAAGGAAGATGATGTCATGCAGGCCAGCGAAAGTGCAACAGGCCAGACAAATTCTATCACCAATAACAAAGAAAGTATCCGGCAAGGGATTCAAACCCTCTCTGAGAATTTGCGAAAAGCAAAGGAGAAGGGAGTTGATCCCTGGACAGCAGTTCAGGCTTATAATTTTGGACAGGATTACATTGAATATGTAGCAAAAAATGGCGGAAAAAATAGCCTTGAATTAGCCCGTAAATACTCAAAAGAAGTGGTTGCACCGAGTCTTGGAAATGTCACAGGAAAGACCTATCTTTATCTCCATCCTATTTCATTTTTACATGGCTCAGAGCTCTACGTTAATGGGGGAAATTATTATTATTCACGTCTCGTTGAAATGAATCAGTTCATTATGAAACTATTTTCCTGGTTCTAATACAAGCAGTCACTCTAAACAAGGGAAGAATCCCTTGTTTTTTTATGGAGCAAACTGTCATCTGTTTTTAAAGAAGCTGTAAGCCAGTCTTAAGATAAAAAGGATAAACTAGTTGGGAGGCAAAGGGGAAAAACCTGCTTCCTTTTTATTGTCCGAAAGAGGTATAGTATGATAGAAGTAGTTATGGAGAAAGTATGAAACCATTCAGGAAATTTATTGGAATCTTTATCATTGGCTGCTTGGCACTACTTGCAAGTTCTTCAACAGTTTTTGCCGACGCAACCATTCAAAAGGTCATTGATCAAAAATATAGCCAACCTGACTATGTCATTGGCTCATCATTGGATGAATTTCAAGTCGAACAAACCCTCAGTCTCTTGATGTATAACTTGTATAAGGAGAAGGAATGGAAAGCCATGAATCCTTCTGCTTATACAAGTTTTACAATTGATGAGAACGGAGATCATTATTCCTCCGTTAAGCTACAGAAACAAGCCAAGAAAGCGCCTATTAGCGTGCACATTGTCACTCCTCAAAATATAACAGAAGTAACAGCGGATATGCATCGCAATGCACTGACCACTCTTGGGCTAGAACATGCGGATATCACGATTGCGTCTCCAACAGAAGCATCAGGACTGAGTGCCCTTGCAGCGGTCGCATACTCCCTTGAGCAAAATGGTAGCACCATATCTGATGAAAACAAAACACTTGCTCAGGAAGAATTATCCCTGCTTGCATCGATCTATAAAGAGAGTGCCCGTAAAAAAGGCTTCCATGAAGATAAGCTCAATGTAGCTGTCATCGATCTTAAAATCGCAGCGCTAACAGGAAGCAACCAAGATAAAAGGCTCGAGAAGAATGATTTTCAAAAGTTGGTTACAAAGATTCTAAAAAACTACCAACTAGAGGACGCTCTAACGGATAAACAAACCAAACAATTAATTGATTATGTAAGCAAGCTTTCTAGTAGTCAGCTTAGCACTGATAAAAACCTAGTCAAGTCCCTCAAAGCTCTAAAACAGGATATCATTGAGAAAGCAGGAGATAGCTTTAATACGATTGATACCAAGCTCAATACAGAAACACTACTGAAAGAAACCAACAAACTTCCTTTGTACCTTATGATTGGACTAGGAGTCCTCATGCTCCTTGGGATTGGATTAACGGCTTGGCATGTTCATAGTCATCAAATCAAGAGGAAATAAACCATACAAAAAAGCCATCGAATGATGGCTTTTTAATCTGTTACTTCGATTGAGAGATAAGGAATACCTAAGATTTTTCCGAAGATACCTAGAAAAGTCTTCCATGCTGAGCCTTTAATGATAGCGGTTTGACCAGCTTTTACGATAACTTCCTTAGAACGAGTAAAGGCTCCTCTTTGATCTACGTAGACCTTAACCATATTAAGACCTTCAGGTAGCGGAAGCGTCACAGTTTCATCTTTACTTAACCTAGCCACACATTCACCGTTAATATAAACGTTTACTTTCATTAAAACACCAACAAGGCCTGTTTGACGAGATACGGTAATTTCTGACATATTGTTTCTCCTAAGTTTTTGACTGTTTACTCAAAAATAGTAGTTCTTTTTAACTATCATAACACAAGCATTGAGTTTAAACAAGACAATAAAATATTTTACCTATTATATTATTTGAGGTTCAAATTATTACTTGAAAAACATTTTATTTTATGGTATCCTAAATTAAAATGATTCACCACAAATTCGTGAATCAAGTAAAGAAATGAGGGAATTATGAATAAAGGTTCATTTAAACAACAACGATTTTCATTACGTAAATTAAAAGTAGGATTGGCCTCTGTAGCAGTTCTTTTCTCTTTTGCCCAACTTGGACAAGCATCTGCTGACGAAACTGTTGCCCCAGCAGCAAGCGAAGCAACAAAACCAAGCGAAGCAAGCAAATCACCCATTGAATCTGCAGCGGATGAAATTGCAGCAGCTAAAAAGCAACCAGTTGTGAAAGAAGCAGAAGCAAAAGCTGGAGATGTCATTGATATTTCTACAAAAGTATCACCTGTAGATGTAAAAGAAAGTCAAGAAGGCAATCAAAAAGTCCATGTAGAAACAGCGACTGCAGAAGTTTCAAAAACAGAAGTGATTGCATCTAAGGATGAGGCAATTCCAGCACCAGCAACGACAACAACAGAAGATACTGTTACTGGTAAGGATGAAAAAGGAAATACCTTTACGCAGTACGAACGTGTTGATAAGACAACTACAGTTGAAATGACCACAACACCAGCTACTGTACAAAAAACAGGAACGGCTGATATTGTTTTCGTAATTGACCGTTCATTATCAATGTCCTATTCGATCCATGTCGTTCGTAAGAATATCAATGAATTTTCAAAAAACCTTTCTAAAGAGGGAATCTCTGCTCGTTTTGGGCTAGCAACATTCAGTGATGAAGTTTACGGCCGTGAGAGAGGTAGAACGGATGAAGGAACTATTTTAACTGATTTCGGTGGCTCTTATTTCACATCCGATCCAGCTAAACTTGAAAAAGCCTTAGCAGATGTGAAGTTAGCAATCGGTGGGGATGCTCCAGAAACTTCAACTCCAGCCTTGAATCAAATTATTTCAACTTACGACTGGTCCAAGGCAGCCAATAGTAGAAAGTTTGTAGTGCTGTTAACAGATGCTGATATGAAAGAAGATCCATCAGTACCGACAATCGCTGAAACAATAGCCAATCTAAAAGCAGCTGGTATTGAAAGATATGTTTCAACTCCGTTATATGGAGAAAAGTATTACAAAGATTTTGTGTCTGAAGGCCGTTGGATGAATATGTCCAATGACTTGGCTGGTACATTAACCAATGAAGCAACTAAGTGGATTGCAGAAACTGTCAAAGAAGGACGTAGCTACAAGATCACAAAAGATAGCTATAAGTTCTATCAAGAGCGTCGCACAACAATTCCAGTTGTTGAGAAGGAAACACCACAACCTAAACTAACTCCTCAACCTCAACCACAACCTAAGCCAATCCCGCAACCAAAACCAACTGCTCACGTTCCAGTTCCAATGATTACTGCAACTAAGCCAGCAGCTGCTCCAGCAGTCATCAAACAAGAACCAGCTAAACTTCCTGAAACTGGAAGTGAGGCAAATGCTACTGGTCTAGCAGGACTTTCATTATTGATTTCTGGTCTTGGTTTAGTTGTTGCAAACAAAAAATCAAAAGAACAATAAGATAAATCAATAAAAACAAAACACCTGAAATTAAGCTATTTAGGCTTCATCAGGTGTTTTTGTTTAGTGTTAACGATAAATTAAAAAGCTGAAATTATAAATTTCAGCTTATTTTTGAATAACTCATTCTATTCCCACTCAACGGTTGCAGGTGGTTTACTTGTGATATCGTAGACGATGCGGTTAACGTGATCAACTTCGTTTACGATACGGACTGAGATTTTTTGAAGGACTTCCCATGGAATCTTGGCAAAGTCAGCTGTCATACCATCGATCGAAGTGATAGCACGGATAGCAATCGTATAGTCATAAGTACGACCGTCACCCATAACACCTACAGAGCGAACGCCAGTGTTAACAGTGAAGTATTGCCAGATATCACGGTCAAGGCCAGCTTTAGCGATTTCTTCACGAAGGATGGCATCAGATTCACGAACAGTTTCGAGTTTTTCTTCAGTAATTTCACCCATAACACGGATCGCAAGCCCAGGACCTGGGAATGGTTGGCGCCATACGATGTGGTCTGGCATGCCAAGCTCAGTACCGAGGGCACGAACTTCGTCCTTGTATAGAGTGTTAAGTGGCTCGATCAATTCAAACTGCATGTCTTCTGGAAGTCCACCCACGTTGTGGTGAGACTTGATGGTTTGAGCAGTATCCGTACCTGATTCGATAACGTCTGTGTAAAGTGTTCCTTGAGCCAAGAATTTTACATCTTTTAACTTGCTTGCTTCGTCATCAAAGACATAAACAAATTCATTACCGATAATCTTCCGTTTTTGTTCAGGGTCAGATACACCAGCCAATTTATCAAGGAAACGTTTGGCAGCATCTGCCTTAACAATGTTCAGCCCAAACTTACCACCAAGCATATCCATAACTTGATCAGCTTCCCCTTTACGAAGAAGACCGTGGTCTACAAAGATACAGATCAATTGATCACCGATGGCTTTTTGGAGTAGAACCCCAACGACAGAAGAGTCAACACCACCTGAAAGACCAAGAAGGACACGTTTGTCTCCAACTTTCTCACGGATTTTTTTGATCTGCATGTCAATGAAGTTGTCCATGGTCCAGTCACCTTTAGCTCCACAGATGTTCAAGGCGAAGTTACGCAAGATGTCATAACCGTGAACAGAGTGACGAACCTCAGGGTGGAATTGGATACCGTAGATTTTCTTATCTGGATTTTCAATCGATGCAAATGGACAGTCAGCAGAAGTACCAGTGCGGATAAAGTCAGCCGGAATTTCTGTAACAGCATCTCCATGGCTCATCAAGACCAATTGTTTATCTGGTGTGCCGGCAAAAAGAGCAGAAGATTCTGTCAAAGTCAGTTCAGATTGACCATATTCGCGGTTACCAGCATCACCTGCAGGAACAACCTTCCCACCAAGCTTGTGTGTCAAAAGCTGCATTCCGTAGCAGATCCCCAAAATCGGAATTCCAAGTTCAAAAATCTCTGGATCAATGTCGAAAGATCCTTCTTCATATACTGAGTTTGGTCCGCCTGAAAGAACGATCCCGACTGGATTGATTGCACGAACTTCAGCTGCAGTAATCTTGTGGCTCTTCAATTCTGAAAAGACACCAATCTCACGAATACGACGAGAGATGAGCTGATTGTACTGGCTACCGTAGTCAAGCACGATGATTTTTTCAACATCATGCAAATCAGTTGATAGGTTTGTCATCTTTTCCCCTTCTTCTAGAAAATTCTTTTCCTCTATTCTAACACAAAAGCCCCTTCATTACCAATCAAGACTGACTAGGATTGAAGATTTAACAAAATTGCGCTACAATAGGGTATAACACACAGAAAGAGTAGCAAGATGATTCCAGCTTACATACAAATTCACGATCAAATTAAAGCCGAAATTGACCAGAAAATCTGGAAAATTGGACAGCGCCTCCCTAGTGAGCGGGACTTGGCTGAGAAGTTCCAAGTTAGTCGGATGACCCTTCGTCAAGCCATTACACTCTTGGTAGAAGAAGGAGTACTGGAGCGCCGTGTTGGTAGTGGTACCTTTGTCGCTAGCACGCGCGTCCAGGAAAAGATGCGGGGGACGACTAGTTTTACTGAAATCATGAAGGCCCAAGGAAAGATCCCTTCGACACAGGTTATTTCTTACAAACGCACCATTCCTAGCCTTCAAGAAGTAGATAAACTTGGTATCGACAAGACCGAAACAATTGTTCGAATGGAACGGGTTCGTTATGCAGATGGTGTACCAGTCGTTTATGAAGTCACCTCAATTCCTGAGAAATTTATCAAAAACTTCAAAAAAGAAGAAGTGACCAGCCATTTCTTCCAAACCTTGGAAAAGCACGGCTATCGAATTGGCAAATCTCAACAAACCATCTACGCTCGCTTGGCCAAAGAAAAAATTGCTGAATATCTGGAAATTCCCAAAGGACAGGCCATCCTTGGTTTGACCCAGATCTCATATTTTGATAATGGTGTCGCTTTTGAGTATGTAAAAAGTCAATATGTCGGCGAACGCTTTGAGTTTTACTTAGAAAATAATTAGATTTACATAATTTATATTACGTAATTCACAGAAGTCTTTCGCTAGGAAACATCAATCTAGTTTTAGACCATTTGGAATCTGACTTTCTTGTTTCTCGTGAGTCAAAATAGGTAAGTCCCGCTAGTCTTTAGCGGGCTTTTTTGATATAATGAAAGGTATGGAAATTGAGAAAACCAACCGAATGAATGCGCTCTTTGAGTTTTACGCAGCGCTCTTGACGGACAAGCAAATGAACTATATCGAGCTTTATTACGCAGATGACTACAGCTTAGCTGAGATTGCGGAAGAGTTTGGGGTCAGTCGTCAGGCGGTTTATGACAATATCAAGCGGACAGAGAAGATTCTAGAGGATTACGAGATGAAGTTGCACATGTACTCGGACTACATTGTACGCAGCCAGATTTTTGATCAGATTTTAGAACGCTATCCGGAAGATACTTTTCTACAAGAGCAGGTTGAAATTTTATCAAGCATTGACAATCGGGAGTGATTATGGGCAGTCTCGTCATTTATCAAGGAATACCTTGCAAACTATTAGTCGCAGAGGAAGTATTTCCTACTCGACTACAGATTATCTCGCCCGATGATATCTCCAAAGCTATGCAAATAGGTTTTAGCTGTTGGGGATATCCAAATGAAATCATGAAAGAAGTCACACCCGAAGAACTAGAATGTTTGCAACATTTCGGACGATATCCACTGAATTGAAAAAAAATAGGAGAAAATAATGGCATTTGAAAGTTTAACCGAACGTTTACAGAACGTCTTTAAAAATCTTCGTAAGAAAGGGAAAATCTCTGAAGCGGATGTCCAAGAGGCGACCAAAGAGATTCGTCTAGCCCTCTTAGAGGCCGACGTTGCCCTTCCAGTTGTAAAAGACTTTATCAAACGCGTCCGCGAGCGGGCCGTAGGTCATGAAGTTATCGAAACCTTGAACCCTGCGCAACAAATCGTGAAGATTGTCGATGAAGAATTGACAGCGATTTTGGGTTCAGAAACAGCAGAAATTATCAAATCTCCAAAGATTCCAACCATTATCATGATGGTTGGTCTTCAAGGGGCTGGTAAAACAACTTTTGCTGGGAAATTAGCTAACAAATTAGTCAAGGAAGAAAAAGCGCGTCCTTTGATGATTGCGGCCGATATTTATCGTCCAGCGGCCATCGACCAGTTGAAGACCCTTGGTCAGCAGATCAATGTCCCTGTCTTCTCACTCGGTACAGAAGTGCCTGCAGTAGAGATCGTTCGTCAAGGTCTGGAGCAGGCGAGAGCCAACCACAATGACTATGTCTTGATCGATACGGCCGGTCGTCTGCAAATCGATGAAAAACTCATGGCTGAGTTGCGCGACGTTAAAGCTCTTGCCGAGCCAAACGAAATCCTCTTGGTTGTCGATGCCATGATCGGTCAAGAAGCGGCCAATGTGGCGCGTGAGTTCAATGAACAACTCGAAGTGACCGGGGTGATCTTGACCAAGATCGACGGGGATACCCGTGGTGGTGCAGCCCTTTCTGTTCGTCAGATTACTGGTAAGCCAATCAAGTTCACTGGTACTGGTGAAAAAATCACCGATATCGAAACCTTCCACCCAGACCGTATGTCTGGTCGGATCCTCGGTATGGGGGATATGCTGACGCTGATCGAGAAGGCTTCTCAAGAATACGATGAGAAACGCTCTCTTGAACTCGCTGAGAAGATGAGGGAAAATACCTTCGACTTTAACGATTTCATTGATCAGTTAGACCAAGTTCAAAACATGGGGCCAATGGAAGATCTGCTCAAGATGCTTCCAGGTATGGCCAATAACCCTGCCATGAAGAACCTCAAGGTCGATGAACGAGAAATTGCTCGCAAACGGGCGATCGTATCATCCATGACACCAGCTGAACGGGAAAATCCAGATTTGTTGAATCCAAGCCGTCGTCGTCGGATTGCTGCTGGATCAGGAAATAGCTTTGTCGAAGTCAATAAATTCATCAAGGACTTTAACCAAGCCAAACAGATGATGCAAGGCGTCCTCTCTGGCGATATGAACAAGATGATGAAACAAATGGGGCTAAATCCAAATAACATGCCGAAGAATATGCCTGGTGGAATGCCTGATATGTCTGCCCTCGAAGGCATGATGGGACAAGGTGGCATGCCTGACTTGTCAGCTCTTGGCGGAGGCGCTGGAATGCCTGACATGAGCCAAATGTTTGGCGGTGGTCTCAAAGGAAAAGCCGGTGAATTCATGATGAAACGGGCGATGAACAAGATGGCCAAACAAATGCGCAAAAATAAGAAAAAACGGAAATAAAAGTTTCTAATAAGGGCCTGGAACGCACTGTTCTGGGTTCTTTTAGAAACTACTACTAGAGGATCATGTTAAAAAAACTATTTCAACAAGTCATTCGTTTCTTTGTAAGACTGTTTTCTTCGCACAGCAAGCCCTTTGAATTCCCAAAAGGATCGAAGAAACCACCGATCAGACCGATCATCTTTGTACCTGGGAGTTCAGCTAGTATCCAGCGATTCAATGGAACCATCCGCATGCTCCATCGCTTTTCTAGAAAAAAGCAAAGTCTCTTAAAAATAAAAGTCAATAAAGATGATTCTATAGAAATGAAGGGAAGACTGAATACGAAAGAGCCGAATCCGATGATTGTGATTGGCTTCGAGAACAATCGAGATGGCTACAGCAATATCAAGCAGCAAATCGAATCCCTTAAGATCGCCATCACCTACCTCCTTGATCACTATTATTTTACAGAGTTCAAGGCAGTTGGGCACTCCAATGGTGGACTAGTTTTGACTGGCTTATTGGAAAGTGGTTTTTTAGAAAAGAAAAAACTGACCGTAAGGAAGCTCGCTATTATTGGTAGTCCTTACCAATTCAATCAAGAAATGTATGACGATTTTCAAAAATGGAAGCATCGATTAGATAAAGAAGTAGAGGTCCTTAACTTTGTCGGTAGCTTTGCTGGAAAATCAGACGGGATCGTCCCCCTTTCTAGTGCACAAGCAGCACAATCTATTTTTGAGAAACAAGCCTATACAGAAGTGAATTTAAACGGTCGTAAAGCTCATCATTCAGCTTTACCCACTAATCCAGATCTAGTGAAACAATTAAGTCTATTTTTGAATCTGTAAGTAAATTACATAATTTCGGTTATGTAATTTTTATTTGTCTCTTGCAATCCTTAAGTAAATATGGTACATTTTTGGTAGCGATTACACATACTTAAGGAGGATTTTATGAAAGATCCCAAATTATTAGAAACAATGAAAGATTACAAGGGACGGGATGAGGTTCCCGCAGATTTTGATGCTTTTTGGGATCAAGCTCTAGCAAAGATGACTGAACTGCCTGAATACAAGCTTGAAGAACGAGATTTCAGCATTCCAAATGTTGCTTGTTATGAATTAACCTTTAAAGGAACACGAGATGGGCTTGTTTATGCGCGGGTTGTTTTCCCAAAAACGGATCAAAAGATTCCCGTTATTTTCCATTTTCATGGCTATATGGGTCGTTGTTGGGATTGGTCTGACATGCTGGCTTATACAGTAGCGGGCTATGGTGTTGTGACTATGGACGTGAGAGGGCAGTCAGGCTATTCAACAGACGGAAATCGCTCACCACTTGGAAATACGGTAAAAGGACAGATTATCCGTGGAGCTGTGGAAGGTCCAAATGAGCTCTTTTATAAGGATATCTACTTGGATCTTTACCAGTTAATTGAAATCGTAGCCAGCCTTCCTCAAGTAGATGACAGCAAACTTGCTAGCTATGGAGCCTCTCAAGGTGGTGCCCTGGCTTTAGTTGCTGCAGGATTGAATCCACGAATTTGCCGAACGGTAGCCATTTATCCATTCTTATCGGATTTCAGACGGGTATTAGAGATCGGGAACACCAGCGAGGCCTATGACGAGCTTTTCCGTTATTTCAAGTTCCATGATCCATTCCACGAAACGGAAGATCGTTTGATACAGACTTTGGCCTATATTGATGTGAAAAACTTTGCCCATCGTATCAAAGGACAAGTTCACATGATTACAGGACTAGATGATGATGTCTGTTATCCAGAAACGCAGTTTGCCATTTATAATCGATTAGAATGTCCAAAAGAGCATTTAATCATGCCAGAATATGCTCATGAAGCTATGAATGTACAAGTCAATGACCGAGTCTATAATTGGCTCTGTGGAAGCAAGATTCCATTTCGATATGTAGAAAAATAAGTTAGAAAAGAAAAACAATCAGTAAATCCATGAGATTTGCTGATTTTATTGTGTTTAAAAGGGATCTATTATAGAAAGAAAACTAAAAATTTATGTACAATTGACCAAACAAGACTTAAACCATTGATACAAATGAATTAGAAGCATAAAGTACATTCTTTAAATAGTGTACTTTATTTTTATTTTGTACATTATTCTGGAGTGTTATTTTGTATGTTTTCTAGTACATAATATCATCTAATCGAAGAAATTGATTTGTACATTTTCGACTCTAATAGGTGTAGAAGAAGTGGTGGTTCAATTGTACATTTTTTGAAGCTTATTTAAGTTTCAATTGAACACAAGATATAGATTTTTATTTTGTTGATGGTATAATAAATAATACATAGTGTTATGTTATGAGGTGATAATTTGGCAAATAATAGACAAATTGAAACGTTAGGCGTTTCATATCTGGCAACATTTATTAACAGAAATAAGTTGCTTCAGACTTATTTCGATAACAATGATAAAACTCCAGCGTGGGATGGGGAAATTCATGTTCTTAAAAATGCTAGTGAGAAAAAGAGCGAAATATTTGGGAGAGTACCTGTCCAAATTAAAGCAACTAAACGTAAGAACAATTCAATGAAATCTTTCCCAGTAGATATGCGTGATTTAGAATTGTATTCAAAAAACGGTGGGGTAGTTTTATTCGTAGTTTGGTTAGATGAGAATAGCAATTTAAAAGATATTTATTATAAATCACTGCCACCTTTTTCTATAAAGAAAATAATTAAAAGAAGTAAATTAAAAAATAAGTCTGCAAATTATAAAACACTTTCGGTACAGATTCATAAACTAGATGAACAAAAAATTTATTCGATGTTAGTTGATTTTGTTACTAATAGTCAGAAACAGCATAGTTTTATAAATATCGATGGGATGTCAATTGAAAATATACCCAATAATAAAGAGATCAAGCTTTACTTTTATGGTCAGGGGCATGAAGGAATATTTAATTACCAGAAGGAACACGACCTCTTTCTTTATCTTAGGGATCCTGAAACTGCCATCGAAATTCCACTTGAAAATTCAATAGAGATTGTTGAAACTTTCGAAGCAACAGATTTAATTATTGAGATAGGAGATTATATTTTTGAAGATATAGAGAGACATTATTTTCCTGACGGAGAGGTACAGCTTCATTTTGGGGAAGGTTTTAAAATATCCTTTAACAATGGGAAAGCTCAACCTAAATTTAATTATTCAAGACCTAATATGCTGTCAGATGCTATAAAGTGTACTCAGGCACTTAAAGAACTAGGAAAAGTAGGATTTTTCACACTCAATGGTATTAGTATAGAACTAGATGAACGGTCTTTATCGGATATTAATTCGCTTGATTTAGATAGCCATATAAAAGAATTGTCGAAAATATCAAATTTCATAAAGAAAATGGGGATAAAAAAAGAGCTTGATTTATCCCTCTTTAATGAACAATCTCAAAGAAATTTAAATATCCTTAATTCAGGTCTAGTATTAAAAAACAAGGTGGCGTTAAATTACGAGGAATCGAAATTGTTTAATCTTAAGATTGCTAACATACATATTAGTACTCTATATGCATTTCATGAAGGTAATAATGGAACTATGATAGATATTTTCACTGAAACTCCTTGGTGCAGGAGAGGCGAGGATGAGGATATTTCTTTATTTGAGGTTTTTAGGCCCGAAGATTGGTTAACAATTGATAACTGTAACTTTGATTCGGTTATTGCCTCATACCAAAGATTAGTTGACTGTAGTGTAGAAAACGTGTGTGCTGACGATACCATAATAAAAATAGTTGCTGCAGCCGATATGACAGAAGAAGTTTCAAAAAAAGAACAGTTGCTTAACTGGGCTCAACGTCTTTCTGACTGGAACATGAACCATATAAAAGAAAATAGCATAAGCATCATAAATGATCTTCAAATTAAATATAGAAATCGTGAATTAGATAATACTGAAATAGAGAAGCTTACTAATATTTTATTAAATAATAAAGATAATGATGAAATTTGTTTTGGTGCATCAGTGTTATTAAAATCAAAACCACAAGCTGATTTATTTTGGACTAAGTTAGATAAAGAAACTCAAGAAAGATATCAGGTTTACCCTATTTATAATTTATATAAGGTATTATAACTTAAATTTATTGCAACTCGAATTTTTCTTAATCTTAATATGATAAAAGAGTTTTTATCTGATATGTTAGTTGAAGAACAAGAAAATAAAGGAAAATCAAATTTAAAATCGAAATATTTAGGATGAAGATGTTAACAAATAATCCAATTAATCATAGTGTACTTAAATTGTCAAAGGATTTCGATAATGCTTTTAAACATAAAAATATAGTGGAAATCTATAGACTAATAGAATTTGGAAAAAATATGGAAAATACTATTGATGATATTTCCAAAATTCAATTATTTTATTCTATTGGGACAGCATATGGTGATATATTTGAACTAAGTAATAACCTAGTATTCAACATAGATACCGATTGTACAGTTCAACAAATTTATTACTTTAGAAAAGCTATCGAAATTTCAAATAATATTGATATAGATCCTGAGAACAATAGCTTTATTCACCCATTATTATGTTCACTATACACCAATTACGCAAATCTATTAGATGCTTGTGGTAGAAAACAGTTAGCTATTAAGATGTATTGTAAATGTATACAAATCAATCCAAGATTCACAATGGCTAGTGGTAACTTGGCTATTTGTCTACATCATTATCGTAATTTTTTGAATGATAACGAACATCTTCACTTTATTAAAAAAATTAAAAATTTAATAGAAACAAGTATAACTGTTTCAGATCCAAACAGAGTTGATTATGCAGAAAAGCGATTTATTGAACTTTACGAACAATATCTTAATTATAAAGACTTAGATGAATGCTCTTGTAAAACCATCGATTATAATCCTAATTCACAAAAGTATCGCGAATGGTGTTGGAACAACGGGCTGTATCTTAATCCACTTAATGACTTACAAGCTGACGATATAAATAGATATGATGATAATCTTTTACTACCAAGTTTATTATTTCAATCAGATAAAGATTTAAACAAATATTTTTCTATGTTTAATCAAATTAAGCAAGAATATGTTTATGCGCGTTATCTCTGTTTTAATAGCATTGAGATTGATTCGGTTCATTATGCTGACGAGTATGTTAATCTTATTGATTGTCTAGACTACGTACAATACTCTATCAGAATTGAAGGATTAAAAGCAGCTTTTAAAACACTATATTCATTATTAGATAAAGTAGCAATGCTTATAAATGAATATTATTGTCTAAAAATCATGCCTCGACAAGTAAATTTTCATTCAATCTGGAGAACAAATAGTAATTTAAATAAATTGTTGGATAAAAATATTGGTTTGTCTTCTATATTCTGGATATCGAAAGATTTTGATAATGGTGATAATTCTTTAACAGCAAATCCACACGCAAAGCTATTAAAAACTATTAGAAATTATTTAGAGCATAGATTTACTAATATTACATTGAATTTTATTGATGTAAATAAAGACAATGACGAAAGCAGATTATATCTAACTGAAATTGAATTGCAAGAGTGTACATTAGATTTATTAAATCTTGTAAGAGAAGTTATTTTTTCATTAAAAAATGCCATTCAAATAAGTGAAAATGAAAAACAATCTACTCTAAGCAGTGAAGTTGCTTTAATTCCGATAAATTATGAAGAAGTAGATTTGGAAGATAAATTATAGCATTAAGCATACAATTTATGGTCGTTATAAAAAGCAATAGTCTAAATTCATTTAACTAATCGACTTAACTAGAGCTAAACCATTGATAAAACTGAATTAGAAGGATAAAGTACACTCATTAAGCAGTGTACTTTATTTTTGTTTTGTACATTATTTGTTGATTGCTTAATCAATACTACATCTCTATCAGGCAATTCAGACTCCATTTAGTCCTCTAAAACTCACGTTGAGGCGGTATCACTGCTTGTACGAGCTGAAGCATCAGCGAGGTAGAAGAAGATGTTCTGCCCATGGGACAGCTGTCTTAGAGTAAGGAATTTACGACGAAACGATACGGTAACAGCGAACCGCTGAGAGTGTTTCTCTGCTCTTAAAAGTGAACGAAAGAAATAATGAAAAGCGTGAAGGTAGCTTCTCTAATCGAATAGAGGGTAAGAATCAGAGTAATAGTTCAAGTATGGCTTCTGGATACTATAGTCTGACATGCTATCAATCTATTTCAGAAGCTGGACAAATTGTAATAACTTTCCTTGAAGGAACTGAGGTAGATTTATAAGAGACTGTGACTGGGAAGTTGCAGTCTTTTTAGGGGTTTAATGGTATAATGTAATTATAAATGTGGATATTGTCTAAATACTCTGGAGGACGCATAATGTTGAATTTAGTAAAAGGTCACCGAGTTACCTTGGTAGAAAACCTGTTTGAATCATTTACAAAGTTAACTGAACATCATTTGATGGCGAATGTACACTCAGAAAAAATATTAGAGGTTTTTCAACACTTTATTGCGATTCATGACGAGCCCTTGTTTTTTATTTTGGAATTGCCTGTCAGTATTGATAGAGAAAAAGTAATAGCAAAGAATATTATCAAGGAATCCCATAAGGATGTTTATTATATTGATGGTTGTTCAAGAGAGGAATGCCTAGAACTGTTGATTAGATACGGTGATTTGCTTGTTAATGATGGACTAAGTAAGTTTGGATTTGGTGGGCATAAAAGTCATGATGAGATCATGCTTGATAGCTATAATGTTGTGACAATTTATAGTAAAGAACTATCGAAATTTAATGACTTTTTTGAACCTCATAATATTCAATTTGTAGAAGAACTAGTGACAGCTTGGAAAACTTTTTCTAAGACCTCACCAGGAATCTCTGAAATCTATGAATGTAATGGAAAAACTGTTTATGATTTGCCTGAAGAATTAGCTGAATGGAGAATATATTTAGCTGAAACTCGAACAGAATAGGCATATCTATAGGATTAAAAAGAGAATACTTCAATTCCTTAAAATTTGATTTAGAGTAAGGTGGAGATTGAAGTTGTAAGATAAATAATGGTTATTTATGGCAGAACTCTGGTTCTGCCTTTTTTATTTATGAAGTATATGAAATATGGCATAAAAGACTAAAGAAAAAAATGCAAAACATTTAATATATTAGAATTTTCTTGCTACTTTTTAAAAATATTTTTTCCTTACAGAATCCTTAAAATTATTTTTTATACTATTTACAAGATTAAAGGAGGAATAAAATATGAACAAATATATTTTAGAAACAAATGAGCTAACAAAAGTTTTTGGAAAACAAAAAGCTGTAAATAATGTGTCATTAAAAATTGAGGAAAATTCAGTATATGGATTACTAGGACCTAATGGTGCAGGTAAATCTACGACATTAAAGATGATTACAGGTATGTTACACAAGACGTCAGGTGAAATTATGTTTGAAGGACATGAATGGAGTAGAAATGATTTATTAGATATTGGTGCTTTAATCGAGATGCCACCCTTATACGAAAATTTAAGTGCAAGAGAAAATCTTAAAGTTAGAACATTATTACTTGGATTGCCTGAAGCAAGAATTGATGAAGTTTTAGAAATTGTAGATTTAAAAAATACCGGAAAAAAGAAAAGCGGTCAATTTTCTTTGGGGATGAAACAAAGATTAGGTATTGCAATTGCTTTATTAAATAATCCTAAACTATTGATACTAGATGAACCGACAAACGGATTAGATCCATTAGGAATTCAAGAATTACGTGATTTGATACGTAGTTTTCCTGAAAAAGGGATAACAGTGATTTTATCAAGCCATATTCTGGCAGAAGTAGAACATACTGCAGATCACATAGGAATTATTCATGATGGAGAATTAAAATATCAAAACATCATTGATCATAATGAAAATTTAGAAGAACTTTTTATGGATGTTGTAAAGAATGGAAAGAGAGTATAGATTAATGAAAAATTATATTTTTGCAGAAACTTTGAAACACAAACACAGTTTTTTGTTGAAGATATTATTTATTGCACCAATTATATCTTTACTTGTTGCGTTTGTATTAATGCCATTATATTTTAGTGTAAATGCATATAATTGGTGGTATGTGATGATTATGCCAGCAACTTTCGCTTTAATACCAGCAATGATGCATAGAAAAGAAGAGAGAAAATTAAACTACCGAGCAATTTTTCCACTCAATATTGATTTAAAAACGATATGGATTTCAAAAATATTAACAGCTTCAATTTATCTAAGTATAACTGCTATTTTGCATATGCTAGGAGTATTTGTTTTTCAATTTTTCATTGGAGAACAATTAACAGGAAACTATGCATTCACGACATTATTATTCGCAAGTGTATTATTGGTTATAACTAACATATGGCAAGTTCCATTTTGTTTTTTCCTGGCTAAAAAGTTTGGGTTTATAGCAAGCATTGTAGTAAACGCTGTATTAGGTCTTGTGTTAGGAATTTTGTTAGCTGACGGTTCTATGTGGATTTATTGCCCTTATTCTTGGGGGATTAGATTGATGGTACCCGTTATGCGTATTTTACCGAACGGTATCCCAACAGAAGTATCAGATCCAATGATTTTAAACACATCCTTACTTGTTCCTTGTATTTTATCAATATGTTTGTTTACATTATTGACTTTCATTACTGCAAAATGGTTTTCTAAGCAAGAGGTGAAGTAATGATGAAAATATTAAAATCAGAGTTTTATAAATTGAAGCATACATGGATTCCCTGGGCTCACTTTATCTTACCTGTTTTATATGCACTAATATTTTATGGAGCAGCAACATTTACAAGTCTAAAAAATTTTTCTGATATGGATATCATACTGAATTATTTTGTGCTTTTAGGTGCTATCTTACCAATAATATTTGGTGCTATCACATCTAAGGTTGTTGACATGGAAGCAAGTGCTGGACGATTTCAAGTGATTCTATCAACTACAAAATCCAGAAGCAAGGCTTATGGCGGAAAACTTATAATGCTCTTATTGAGTTTTCTATTTTCTATAAGTTTAGCAGTTTTTATATTTGCAATGCTATTTGGTAATCAAGCGACTATGGCTTGGTTAATTGAATTATTATTAGTTTTTATAGGATGTTTATCTACATATATGATTCATTTATGCGTATCACTTATGTTAGGTGGTGGTGCATCTATTGGATTGGGATTTGTGGAAACGTTGATTGCTTTACTTTCAATAACCAATTTAGGTGAAAATATCTGGTATTATTTACCTTGTACTTGGGCATCGAGATTATCTGCAACATATATTGTTGGAAGTGAATTGGCTGATAGCTCATATTTAATTAAAGAGTTTACCATGTGGGGCTATGTAGCAATACCTATTACAGTAGTCATTTTTACTGGCTCTTTATTATGGTTCAATAGGTGGGGTGGAAAGTCAATCAGTGAATAATAGCTCTAAATGTATTTGTAAATGGAATATGGTATAATAATAATAAAATATTTATAAATATGGAGGTGGTTTGGTATGGCAAGAATTCTTGCTATAGATGATGAATTAGATATGCTGACTCTAATCAAGAATATTTTAATAAAAGGAGATCATATTGTTGATATTTACCAAACCACGGTAGATATTGATGAAAATAGTTTGGGGAAATATGACTTAATATTACTTGATGTAATGATGCCAGAGGTTGATGGAATCAGCTATTGTAAAAATATACGTAGCAAAGTGGATTGTCCGATTATCTTTTTAACTGCAAAAGCAATGGAAACGGATATAGTAGATGGCTTATTAAGTGGAGGAGATGACTATATTACCAAACCATTTGGTGTTGGTGAATTGTTAGCAAGGGTAGAAGCTCATCTGAGAAGAGAACAAAGAGAAAAACATTCGAGTTTAAACCTAGGGAATATAAGATTTGATTTATCCTCCAATCAAGTATTTGTGAAGGAAGAAGAAATTCATCTGACAAAGTCTGAGTATCAAATTTCTAAACTTTTAGCAAAGAGAAAGGGACAAGTTTTTTCAAGAGAACAAATATATGAAATGATTTTTGGATTTGATGGGATTGGTGATTCTTCTGCCATATCAGAACATGTAAAAAATATTAGAGCAAAGTTCTTAAAATTTGGTGAAAATCCAATTTCTACAGTTTGGGGGATTGGTTATAAATGGAATTAATTAGAAAAGGACAGTCGCTCAAAATAGTATTTCTTAAATACTTAATGACTGTTGGAGTTGGTTTAGGATGTGCCATCGTACTAGCTTTATTAACTTTTACAGCGTTTTATAGTGTTGGTTTGATTGTTCCGGCTAACCATACAGAAAATTTATTACAAAAAGATAAATATAAAATTTTAAATAAAATTGACTTTGATGAAGCATTGATACCTAAAGGAGCTAGCTATATGTTTTTATCGCCAGATGGTGAAGTGATAAAAACTAATATGGATGAAGCTATTCAACTGAAAGCTAAGAATTTTCACAATCATGAGGGATTTTCAACTCCATCTTCTTCATTTATAGAATTTAAAAGGAATGATGGATATGTATTAATCCATTATTCACTAGAGCCACGCTACAATAATGATTGGATGGAAAAATATTTCCCTAGCATAGATTTACTATTAATATTTTTATTAATCATTTTCTTTTTAATGAGTGCATTTGTGGCTACTCTAATCTGGGCAAAACGAATAACAAGGCAATTATCTCCAATGCTAGATGCATCAGATAAAATCGCCAACCATGAATTAGACTTTGAAATAGGAAGTTCAAATATCAAAGAATTTAATGATGTCTTAAATAGCCTTGATATAATGAAAAAAGCCTTAAGTGATTCATTAAGAGAGAATTGGATTAAAGAAGAGAATAAGAGAAGTCAGATATCGGCATTAATGCATGACTTAAAAACTCCGGTTTCTATTGTCCAAGGTAATGCTGAATTGTTAAAGGTAACTGATCTAACTGATGAACAAAAAGATTATGTAGCGTACATTATAAAAAATTCAACACGTATATCAGATTATACAAAAGCTCTGATGGAGATGAATCAGTCAATTAAATTAAACTCGTTGAATTTACAAAAAGTAAAGGTGTCAGAAATAATCGAAAGAGTTAGTGAAATAGCGAGAGAGATTACACTAATACATGACCGTACTATATCTAAATCTATTAATTGTGAAGATTCAGATGTAATGATAGATATACAATTATTTGAAAGAGTCATTCAAAATATATTTAGTAATGCTATTCAATATTCACCAGACAAATCCAACATTGAATTACTAATAATGACTACAGATAAGATACTTTCAATATCTGTGATAGACGAAGGCCCAGGATTTTCTAATGAGGATTTAAAACGAGGAACGGAGCAATTTTACCGTGGAGATAAGAGTAGACATTCAGCTACAAACTATGGTTTAGGTTTATATAATTCTTGGAAAATAATGTTATTACATAATGGACGCATCATATTAGAAAACAACTCGGATAAACATGGTGCAAGTGTAAAGTTAGAATTACCATTACTATAATAGAACAGGAATTGTTTTCAAATGGAATTTATTAAAAATATATCCTTTTTGCTTTTGGTGTAGAATAGAAAATTTACTCCGCTATCAAGCAAGAATCTTACATAGTAGAAAGCTAAATGAACTTTGATAACTGAACAAATTCTAAATGTTAACTTATAAATTTCTAGTAGGAACGGAAGAAAATCTGTGTTTAACTGCAACTAGTAAGTTGCAGTTTTTTATTTTGAATAATGATATAATAGGATAAGAAAATAATGAAAACGCTATATATTTGAAAGTTGATTAGGAAGTAGAAAGTATGAAAACAATTGATATGATTATTAAATCATCAACTGAATTTTATATCGATTTAGTTTATCAGCTTTCAGATACGGTGAGACACATTTTAACTTTATTATTAGGGAAAGCAACTAGATAGCGTATTATTAAGATATTTTTACATATTGGAAACTAAAGTGTAGACGAACTGGATGGGTTACTAGTGAAAACTGCAAGAAGTGTTGGAAAGTGAATCGGAGAGTGCTTGATGAATTTTATTAGTAAGATAGCCATAAATAAAGGCTGGTCAGATGATAAAAAATATTGTGTGACAGATCAAAATCAGCAAAAATATTTCTTGCGTGTTTCTGATAAGGAGAAGTTAGATTCTAAAAAATCTGAATATGATATGATGGAGAAAGTAGCTTCTCTTGGAATTCCGATGTGTAAACCGATTAGTATAGAACTCTGTGATGATGAAGTGCATTCTTTACACGAATGGATAGACGGGAAAGATGCAAGAGAAACCATTTTAACTGTTTCGAAAGAACAACAATACACTTACGGAGTAGAAGCAGGAAGTATACTTCGAAAAATTCATTCACTTCCTGTTACAGAAGTTCGTGAAGATTGGGAACCCTTTTTTAATCGTAAAATTGATGACAAAATCAAAAAATACAAAGAATGCCCCGTTCAATACGAGAATGGTCAGATTTTTATTGATTTTTTAAATGCAAATAGAGAATTATTAAAAGATAGACCTCAGGTTTTCCAACATGGAGATTATCATATCGGGAATTTCATGATTGGTGAAGATCGTAATATTTATGTCATTGACTTTGATCGATTTGACCTTGGAGATCCTTGGGAGGAATTCAATCGTATTGTATGGTCTGCTCAAGTTTCACCTTCTTTTGCCTCTGGTATGATAGATGGATATTTTGATCATAAGGTTCCAGATTTATTTTGGAAACTTCTTGCTATCTATATTCTAAATAACATAGTTGGTGCTCTTCCATGGTCTGTTCCTTACGGAGTTGAAGAAATATCAGTAATGCAAAATCAAGCTAAGGAAATTTTAGAATGGTATGATGATATGAAGCAAATCATTCCTAGTTGGTATTTGATTGAGAAAAAAGCTGAATAATAAAAGAGTTGATTAAAGAAGAATTTGGTAGTTGGGACGTTAAAAGTAAAGAGACTCAACAAGTTTACAAGTTAGCAAGTAAATTTTTTAAGTGACAATTATCAGCTATAAAGTTGAAAAATGGTAACTATAAAATAGTTTCATTCTACATTTTAATTTTAAACAACAACTCAGTTACTTTCGTTCTTTAATATAGGAGTATACTAGCACCACATGTTGAGGCGGTAAGTTTGCTAGTCAAGGAGTAAAACGACGAAGATTAGCATTTACTTCCGCCCATGCGATAGCTGTCCGTGATTGACAAGTGCTAGCACGCAGACAGAACGGAGATAGCGAACCGCTGAGTGTGTCGCTCTGCTCGTAAAAGCTTAGAAACCTTTGAACGAAAGGGATAATGAAAGCCTTGATTGCAAGGCTTTTTGCTTTATGGTGGGTAAGTATCAGAGTGAGAAAATTTTTGGAATGAGTAGAAGTGATAGCTAGAAATTATCAGTTTCTATTTCCATTTACCCTGTGGGTACGTGTTTGTTTCCATTGACAAGGAGTTTGTGGGAATAGAAATGTACCCACCTTGTTTGAATCAAGTGAAGTGTAGTTGAAGGAAATCTGTTGAAAGCAATACTTCATTTTACCGAATAAGTAATAATTTAGGCAACTTCAAATCGATTAAAAAAAACTATTTTAAAGGTTAAGAGTAGACAAAAATTGTCCACTCTTTTTTGCAAACTCAATTTATCAATAAATGAAATGAGGGAATGTAAAATGAAATATTTTGAGGTTGAGTTAGAAAATCCTGATGAATTTTTAAAACTACAAACAGAAGATTTTGTGAAAGCTAATCGCTTGCTACTAAGGAAGATAATCCAGAGCGTTACAGTCTATGAAGAAAACTTCGTCATATCCTTTAAATCTGGCATCGAATTGGAAGTATGAGTCTCATTCCATAACTTTTATATTGAACATATCATCTTGTTGTGTTATACTATAAATTGATATAAACAAAGATGTAGGAGGAACCGAAACTATGACAGCCTCAATGCGTTTAAGA